>DAZF01000027.1 GCA_002507205.1 Methanolobus sp. UBA32
TGAAGTTACGGTTGGATGTTGCAAGTCCTACTTCCCCGTCACCAAGCAGTCCGAAAGAACCGCCCATGCATGGACCACAACATGGTGATTCCACAATTGCCCCTGCCTCCATGAATTGCTCTACGTAGCCTGCCCTGAGGACCTTCATATATTCTGTTCTGGATGCAGGGATGATAAGAAGTCTTACTCCCTTTGCAACAGGTTCATCGCCCATCATCTTGGCAACAACTTCTATGTCCTCGAATCTTCCGTTGGTACAGGAACCTACGAATATCTGGTCTACCTTTGTGCCCTCTACCTCTGTCACCGGCTTGACGTTGTCTACGTTGTGTGGACATGCGACCTGTGGTTCAAGGTTGCTGACATCGTACTTATGAAGTTCATATTCTGCCCCTTCATCGGATGCCCAGTAAGGGTCGAACTCATAGTCAGGTATGCGCTCTTTGAGATACTTCTCAGTGACATCATCTGCTTCGATTATACCTGCCTTGCCGCCCATTTCTATCGCCATGTTGGAAATGGTCATACGTTCGGACATTGGCATTGATCTGATGGTTGATCCTGCATACTCTGCTGCCTTGTATCTTGCACCTTCTGCCCCTACGTCTCCGATAAGGTGGAGAATTACGTCCTTTGAATAGACATGCTTTGGAAGTTTTCCTTCGACTTCGAATCTGATGGTCTCAGGTACCTTGAACCAGAGTTTTCCTGATGCAAAGACGGCTGCCATGTCAGTTGAACCGATGCCTGTTGAGAAAGCACCAAGTGAGCCATATGCACAGGTGTGGGAGTCAGAGCCTACAACAAGGTCTCCGGGTTTTACGTGTCCTTTTTCAGGCATTACCTGATGGCAGACACCCTCGTAAACATCATAGTTGATGATGTTCTGCTCCTTTGCAAATTTTCGGAGCATGGTGTGGTTAGCTGCAGCATTAAGTGAGTCCGCAGGAACCTGGTGGTCAAAAATGATAACTATACTGCTTGGGTCCCATACCTTCTTCTCTTCCTTGTCCCTCATGATCTCGTAGAATCCTTCTACTGCAAGAGGTCCTGTGATATCGTGGGTCATTGCCCTGTCTATATTTGCCAGTACGAATTCTCCGGCTTTTACCGTCTTTCCGGCAGCCTTTGAAAAGATCTTCTCAGAGATCGTCATAGGTACATTGTTAGTGGACATGTTTATTCCTGCATAATTTTTATTTATTATAAATCAATCGATAAACGGAAATTCAGATTTTCTTTGTGATCTTACACGTTCCCTCACTATTATGGACGATGTAATTTAAGTAGCCTTGCTTCAGGTTCAACTCCGCTATTAACTGGCCTTTTCCACCAGTTATGAATCCCTTATAGTTCTTGTAGGTAAGAATGGTATCCTGAAGTTCGCAAATGTATCTATTAAGCACCTTTGCTGCAAGTTCCCTGCTTTCTTTCATTCCTATCTTCCTTCCCAGTCCTTCACATTCGGATATTCTGAGTTTTAGTCCTTCCATGTAGAATGGGTATGTGCTGCACAGGTGGGGGCGCCGTTCATATATGCTGCACCGGTTATCTGTTCTTTCATCAGGGCTGAATATACAATCCCTGTTCTTTTTTCGATGAAGCATCCAGCCAAATGTATGGATGTTGCCTTCTTCATCCACCATGCCAGTTTCTTTCTGAAGCAAATATTCCTCTTCAGGTGATTCAGCTTCTATGTTAAAAGGCTCTGCTATGTCATCTAATATGAGATTGCTGCCATCACGGATCCTGCTGATATCCTCTGGTATAACTGCAACACGATTATCTCCAAATTCCCTGCGGCAGCACTTTCCGCACATGAGGCAATTGAATCCCGTTCTGTGTATTTCTTCTGCAAGTCCCTCTGCATCTATCTGTTTTGCAGCTTCAAGTTCCTCTTCCAGTTGACGGACAAGCATTTTCCCTAATGCGATATTCATCTTTTAACCAGTATATTTTGAATTGAGTTTTCTTTGTTTGATGTCAGTATCCTATATAAATTAAAAACAAGTTCGCAGGCTGTATATATTTTAAAAAGTATATAATAAAACGCGCATAACATCTTATTTATATTTAGAGGCATGGTTCGTGTTCAGGCCTTCATGGTATCCTATAGTTCAGGGACGTTTCCTCCAGAATCCTGATTATTGGAAGGCTCCATGCACAATGATGGCTGTTCATGTGAAACATGTCTGATGTAACCTTGGTGCATTTTATCTAATTTATCCAATGGCTCTGTCTTTGTGGTCTGTGCATGGTGTATTCTCTTAGATCGTATGCAGGGTATGGATGTAACCATGGGTGTATGAATTTGTATGCAAACAAAGATGCTTACATTTTATGTGGATTATTACGTATTGTTTGGTGCGCATTTGTATGCTTAATTGTTCTTGTTCTGTATGAGTTGTGTCGCTTTCGGCATGTCTTGTATGCTATGTTTGATACATCTGGTTCGTGCATGCCGAATTATTGGTGTTTATTATTCTGCACTACGGTCCTCTCAAGTAAATCAAGCAGTGAATCGACTAATAGGTAAAACACTCACAACAAAGAATATGTCAAAAAAGAGATACTGGATTGTATATATTAAACAAACTGAAAATAATGTGGAAGGGACTATTCGTCTGCCTCTTCCACACCGACAGCAGCTAAGAATCTCTTTACAACTGCTTCGTTGACGAGTCTTAAGAGTGTCTGACGGTCCTTTGCGGCACTGAATACTCCAAGAGGTATTTGTGCTGCTGCTGCAGTTGCATGTCCTCCGCCTGCATCTTCTCCGAATGCACGTCTCATGACATCTCCAAGGTTAACCCTGATGTCATTGCTACGCCCGGAGATGTATATCTTCTCCTCTGTGACACCAAAAACAATGGAAGTGGATATTCCTTCCAGGTTGAGAAGATAATCTGCTGCCTGTGGTAAAGTATCCCTGTTGCGTATGCTTCCCACATTTGAAAGCAGGTAACTTCCGACTACCTGACGGCTGTTTATGGCTTCTCCAAGTACGTCCAGTGTCTCGATAGACATGGAAGGTCGCTCCAGCTGTTCCAGTACATCATGGTCAGAGAGGGGGTACAGGTATGAAGCAGCCGAAAGGTCGGCAGAATCGGTGTTTCTCTTAAAATCAAGTGTATCGGTTCTGATGCCGTATAACAGGGCAGTTGCCAGCTCACTGCTGATATCCACATTGAGTTCCTGGAGATACTTGGTCAATATGGTGGCAGATGCACCAACGTTGGGGCGAATATCTATAAAGTCAGCATCTATCTCGCTATCAGTAATCGGGTGATGGTCAATGATTATATTTACACGCGTACCAGATGGCAGGGAGTTATTGGCGCCTGGTATGGCACAGTCAATGAGTGCTAAATTCTGATATCCTGTGAATCCAACATCTTCTGCCCTGAAAAGATCGATTCCAAGCAGGTTAACAAAAGCCTTGTTTTCCTGATGTCCTATCTCTCCATGGTAGATAATATCAGCAAGAACATTAAATGATTCTGCAATCGTTTTCAATGCAAGGGCACTGGAAATGGCATCCGGGTCAGGATTATCGTGGACCACAATTGCAAGCTTTTTCCCTTTGTTTACATCGAACCACTGTGTCAGTTTGTTACCCCTGCGCATCGCCTCTGCACGTTCAAGTGATCTTGAAAGGGACTTTGCGACCATTCTGGGTGGCATGATCACAAGATCTGCGCCCATCGTTTCCATTTCCTGCATGTTTATAACATCAGGAGCCCTCACTACACAGTATATGTCCTGTGATACCTTATTCCTTACATTAATGAGAGCTTTTTTATTTGCTTTCGGGTCTGAGCTCAGAATAAGTATTCCTGCAAGGTTTTTGGTATTGATTATGTCAAAAAGGCCAGGATCACTCACATCACCGACAATGGCCTCATAGGCCTCTTCGCGAAGTGTCTCAACCTTTTGTGAATCCTTATCAACAATGATGATCTCTTTATCAAGTTCTCTAAGTTCCTTTGCTAATGCAAAACCAAAACTCCCACTTCCAAGTATAAGATATGTGGGTTTGATCTTCGTTTTGTCAGTTGCGTTTATCTCTTTTGCAACGGTGTTAATAAAATGACCTCCAGTTGGTGTAAGAATGTTTGGTATAAAATGATTGTAATTTAATAGAAAAACAACATATCAACTGATAAATACAATGCAAACTAAGGAATAAATAGGTAACTATGTTCTCTATCACTTCTTCAAGAATGCGTTCTATAGATGCTAATTGTTCATACCTTGGCCTTAGTCCGGTCCAGTTAATGGAAAATGCAGGCTCTGCAATTGCCCGGGAAATAACATCCCGCATAAGCTCCGGGAAAGTACTTTTTGTTTCAGGCCGGGGTAACAATGGGGGTGATGCATTCGTTGCTGCAAGGCATCTTGCACTGAACGATGCCTTCGATGTAAGGGTCATACTTCTTGGTCATTCTTCCCGCATAAGGACGGAAGAATCAATGCATAATTTCTCTCTACTTGCATACAGTGGTATAATAGAAGTAAGAGAGATATCTGATTCAAAGGAGCTTGAAAGCTACCCCGGATGGAAGGATGCAGATATTATCGTTGACGGGATCCTGGGTTCCGGAATAAAAGGTTCTCCTAGAGAACCCGAATCAACTGCAATAGATCTGATTAATTCATCCGGTTCATACATTGTTTCCATAGACTCCCCTTCTGGATATGATCTCGATAGTGGGGAGGTGTCTAAAAGCGTTTTTGCTGATATGACCGTCACTTTCCACAGGATGAAGACCGGTCTGGAACTTCCGGAATGTGAGAAATACACAGGCAAAGTAAAAGTTGCTCCAATCGGGGTTTGCAGGGATGCAGAAGAATATGTGGGTCCTGGTGACCTCATGAATCTTGCTCGCAGAGAACAGCATGCTCACAAAGGCAACTCCGGTCGTGTTCTTGTGATAGGCGGGGGTGCTTACTACGGGGCACCGGCACTCGCAGCCATGGCAGCACTTCGCACAGGAGCCGACATTGTGACGGTGGCAGTACCTGAAAACGTTGCAGATACCGTTGCCTGCTTTTCTTCGAATCTCATAGTTGTACCACTTTCCGGTAACAGGCTGGACCCTGATGACCTCCCTGCACTAAAAGTTCTCATAGACTCCCATGACATTGCTGTCATTGGTCCGGGTATTGGCAGGGACCCATCGACTCTTGATACCGTACGGCAACTCCTTCCTTTATGCAAAAAGGCAGTAATTGATGCAGATGCTCTCTATGATCTGATCCTGCCTGTAAAAAGTGAGGGTAAATTCATACTGACCCCGCATTCTGCGGAATTCGCACGTCTTTCAGGGGTTGAAGTCCCCCACAATCTCACAGAAAAAAAACAGATAGTAAACCAGTTTGCCGGGGAAAACGGGGCTATAGTGGTTTTGAAAGGTAAAGTTGACATCATTTCGGATGGGGAGAATGTCCGGCTTAACAGGACGGGGAATGCAGGGATGACCGTCGGTGGTACGGGGGATGTGCTTACCGGTATCACGGGTGCCTTGTTTGCAGTCAATGATGCTATGGATGCGGCATCGTGTGCTGTTTTTATAAGTGGTGCTGCCGGTGATCTTGCATTTGATGAAAAAGGCTTCGGATTGCTTGCGACAGATATAATTGACCGGATAACAGATGTTATATCAGAGGTGTATTGATATGGGGCAGGAAAACAGAAAGATAAATGTAGATGTCGAAAGAAAGTGGATTCGTATCACTATAAATCATGGCAAGGATGAGGAAATTCTCAAACTAAGTCTCAATGAAGCCACGAGCCTGAAAGAACAACTAAATAGTACTATTGAGGATTACCTGCAAAGGCAGAACATAAGAATTGACTAAAAAACGGTGATTTATTGGAAGCTACATTCACGCATATTGAAAATGACCGTGCGGTCATGGTGGACATCAGCAGTAAAGATATAATTGTAAGGAAGGCAGTAGCTTCCGGGGAAATAGTTCTTAGTGACGCAACGATTGAAAAGATACGCACAGGCACTGTTGAGAAAGGCAATGTACTTTCCACTGCGCGCATAGCTTCGATCCTTGCAGTTAAAAAAACCCCCGAACTAATTCCTATGTGCCACCAGATCCCAATTACTTCAGTGGATGTGGACTTTTCAATTTATGACAATATTGTTTGCGCAAAAGTAGAGGTGCGTTCTGTCGGAAAGACCGGTGTTGAAATGGAAGCACTTACCGGTGTCTCAGTAGCGTTGCTTACTGTATGGGACATGGTAAAGTCTGCGGAAAAAGATGAAACAGGTAATTATCCTGCTACCGGTATACAAAATATCAAGGTTCTTGAGAAAGTCAAAATGAACCAAAACTAATGTATTATAGAGGTACATTAGAGAGCATTCAAATTATCCATTAATTAAATCTTAAAGAGGTACATTATTTGAAAATCATAGGAGGACCAGCATCCCAGGCTCTTTCATCAAGGGTTGCAAGAGAGCTAAATATAGAACCTTGTGTGTGTGATTATACAAGATTCCCCGACGGTGAACTGTACTCACGCATTCTTGATGAAGACGTGGATGAAGTTACAATTATCCAGAGTACAATAACGGATTCTGACCTTATCGCATTACTGCAGCTCATAGATGCCTGTGAGGATTCACCTGTCATAAATGTGGTCATTCCCTACATGGGATATGCAAGGCAGGACAAGAAGTTCAAAACAGGTGAGCCTATAAGTGCAAGGGCAATTGCAAGGACCGTTAACGCTGACCGTATATTCACTGTGAATATCCATGAGTCCAGTGTGCTGAACTATTTCAACGCAGATGCCTTTGATCTTGACGCATCCCGTCTCATTGGTTATCATATAAGGTCCCTTAACCTGAGTGACCCGTTGATAGTATCACCTGATAAGGGTGCAATAAGCCTTGCAGAAAACACAGCTGCTGATGTAGGTCTGGAATTCGATTATCTGGAAAAGACCCGCCATTCAGGCGATACCGTTTCTATCAAAGCAAAGAATGTTGATGTAATGAACAGGGATATTATTATTATCGACGATATGATAGCTACAGGCGGAACTATGGCCGAGTCCATAAAGCTACTTAAATCACAGGGTGCAAAGGATGTATATCTTGCATGTGTCCATCCGGTGCTTGCAAGAAATGCCGTATTGCGTTTGTTCAATGCAGGTGTGAAGGATATCATTGCAACCGACACAATAGAAAAGGCACAGAGTTGTGTCAGTGTGGCACCTTTGATAGCCAATGCTTTAAGAAGTATCTGAACATTAATATATTGAGGTTTGATCATGACGTTACCCGATGTTTGCCCCAGGGACGGAATTTCCCACTGTAAGAAAAAAGCCTGCCACCTTTACGTAGTCGAATGGCGTACAGGGGATGAACAATGTGTAATTGGGTATCGTTCTACTCATAAGCAGCTCTCAAAGTCCATGCCCATGGAAGATACCTATGCTCAAAGTACACGCATGAGGCTGGAAAAGCCAGCAGGGTATGAAAGCAGACCCCGGGCGGAACCTGCTGTCAGTAAGCCCGCAGAAAGGAAGCATCTGGAAAGGCAGGTATCTGATAATGTTGAAACTATTGTTGCATCACCTCAAAAGAAACCGGTTGTTGTTTTGAGTCATGAAGAAGTCGTGGTCAACAACAAAGATACCACTGTTATCGAATCAAGACATGGTGATGAAAAAAAGGATGACCGAAAAAGGAAGTCTCTTGATGAGCTGATGAACCTGGATCTTCCTGATAACTATGAGAAGGAATTCTGGGAATAGCTCTCTTTACATACATGCGATCAGGAATACTCTGCAAAGTCTATGATCTGCTTCTGGATGAAATGGGGCCGCAATACTGGTGGCCTGCAGACACGGCTTTTGAGGTTGTTATCGGTGCTTTGCTCACCCAGCAGACAAAGTGGACAAATGTGGAAAAGGCTATCAATGGTCTGAAAGAACATGGTCTGCTTGAAGTTCAGGCTCTTGCTGATACTGATATTGAATTACTGGAAGAACTTGTAAGATGTTGCGGTTTTTATCGGCAGAAAGCCTCTCGTCTTAAGAGTATAGCATCTTTTTTTGTGGACCAGGGTATGGAGGACGTTTTTTCCATGCCGGTTGAAGAACTTCACAAGACGATGTTATCGCTTAAAGGAGTTGGAAATGAGACTGCAGACAGTATTGTGCTCTACGCTGCCAATAAACCAAAATTCGTCATAGATGCCTATACCACACGTATAATGAAATGTATCGGTATCCGTGGCAACTATATGCAACTACAGCGGATGTTTGAAAAAGAACTTCCTACAGATATCGATATCTATAAGGAATACCATGCTCTCATAGTTGAGTATTCAAAAGCCTATTGTGGCAGGAACAGATGTGATGAATGTATTCTGAAGGAATTGAATGAGAATGGATATTGAAACCTATAACAAGATATATGACAGCCTGGAAAGTGTCAATGATGTGGAAAGTGTTGCAGAAAAGTTTTCGCAGCCTATTGGTACTATCTATTCCATACTTAACCAGAAGACCGTTACAAAGGTCAAGAGAAATTTCTCAAGGGTCAAGAACAACAGTGCCCGCCATTTAAGGCAGTGGAAGAAAGGCAAGAGTATAACTGAGATCGCAAGGAAAAATGACATACCTGCGACACTGATGGTTTCAATGCTGCTCAAGGAAATGGATATCCCAAAGAAAGGTTTCATAAGGAATCTGGATGAGTATCCTGACGGCCGTCTCAAAAAAGAGGTTATGGACGCAATGGAGTCTGATATATTTTTTTCCCCGAAGGCACATGATCTTCATGCGGAAAAAGGAGAAATGGGGGAATCTCTTCTTGCAACCTGGCTCACAGAAAGGGGACTTACATACAGGTCCGAAAACGACTTGAGGGCGGAAGGCTTTACAAAAACACCTGACTTCCTGCTGGATGAGCCACTTGATGTTGATGGTGTGCAGGTTTCCTGGATAGAAAGCAAGGCTCTGTTCGGTGATGAGAAAGAGCATGCTTATTACATTAAAAAACAGTTCAGGGAATATGAGGAAAACTACGGTATCGGTATGATAGTCTACTGGTACGGTTTCATTGATACCATCAGTTACAATGGTAATATCATAAAGGATTTCGAGTTCTTCGCTGATGCCGGGGATATGGTAGAAGAACTTCTGAACTTTAAGACAGATTGGTAATATTTCCAGCTATCATTCAGTTCTTTTAGGCATGACATTTTTGGTATATACCTGATATACGCCTTCCTCGTCATATATAACCACTTCTTTATTGATGGTGGCATGGTTACCGTGTACTACCAGAAAAGGCCACATCTCGTTTGTCTCAGGATCACGCTGGTTCTTCATGTTAAAGATGTCCTGTGAAGTGCTTATTGGCATCCTGTATAAGTTCTGGGTAATACGAGTCATATTTACCTGAACACTACCTGTTTATTAATATCTTTCGAGTTGCATCTGTATGAGTTCATCCTCTGTCCGAAAGGGGACAAAATCCCATGACTTGATTCCTGATTGTATTTTCTTCTTAAGCAAAGATTATAATAGTAACAATTGTCTAAGGTTACTGGCTTTCGGGCACTTTAACATTCAATATTATTACTCATAGATCGGTGAAATTAATGGCAGATATTACACATTGGGCAGATGTCATAGCAGACGAGGTGCTGGCAAAGGGCAGGAAACACCTTGTTGCAACCGGCATCACTCCCTCAGGTCATATTCATATTGGTAACATGCGCGAGGTCGTAACCGCAGATGTAGCATACAGGGCTCTTATCGATAAAGGTGCAGAGGCTGAGTTCATCTATATTGCAGATACCTACGACCCCCTTAGAAAAGTCTACCCTTTCCTGGATGAAAGTTATGCAGAACATGTGGGCAAACCCCTTTCAGAGATACCATGCCCATGTGGTGAACATAAGAACTACTCCGAGCACTTCCTCGAACCTTTCCTGGGAGCTCTCGATCATCTGGGAATTCATCCGAAAGTCTACAGGGCTGATGAACTCTACAAAGAGGGAGTCTATGTTGAAGCTATAAAGCAGGCTCTTGTAAAGAGGGATGAGATTGCAGAGATCCTTCAGACAAGGTCCGGCAAGACTCCGGTAGAAACCTGGAACCCTTTCAATCCTATCTGCCTTGAATGCGGTAAGGTCAACACTACCATTGTAAAGGGTTTTGATCTGGATGCAGAGACTGTGGACTATGATTGTTCATGCGGGCACACTGGAACAGTATCCATGAAGGGTGGCGGCAAACTCACATGGCGTGTGGACTGGCCAGCCAGGTGGAAGGCACTTGGTGTTTCAGTAGAGCCTTTCGGAAAAGATCACGCTTCAAGAGGTGGTTCATATGATACGGGTCAGGATATTGTTAAAGAAATATTCGGATATGATGCTCCGCATCCAATAGTCTATGAATGGATCATGCTTGGCCAAAAGGGTGCTATGTCATCCTCTACCGGCGTTGTCGTTTCCATTGCAGACATGCTTAAGGTCGTTCCTCCTGAGGTTCTGCGTTACCTTATCATCCGTACAAAGCCTGAAAAGCATATCAGGTTCGATCCTGCATTACCACTGCTCACACTTGTGGACGAGTTCGAACGTCTGCACTCAAGTGACAATACTACATCATACGATAAGAGAATGATAGAACTCTCACATGCTGCAGGACTTTGCCATACGGATATCCCGTTCAAGCATATGACCACCATCTATCAGGTTGCAGCAGGCGATTTTGATAAAATCATGAAGATTGTCAAAAGAGCAGGGTACGATACTTCAAATGAGAGGTGCATACGTGAACTTGTTGACAATGTAGGGAACTGGCTTGAGATGTATGCTCCTGACAATGCAAAGTTCAGTGTACAGGAAGGAATTTCTGTAAATGCTGCAAATCTGACTCCTTTCCAGAGAGCATTCCTTACCTCATTTTCAGATATACTGGAAAAAAGTGGTGAATTGACAGGTGAGGATTATCATAACCTGGTATATTCTTCAAAGGAAGCAGGATCCGAATTGAATACAATGATCGCAGCTGCAATGGCTGTAAGTCCGGAATCACTGGAAGCGAATCCGAAGGAACTCTTCAAGGCAGTATACATCTCTGTGCTCGACCAGGCATCAGGTCCAAAGGCTGGCTGGTTCCTTTCCTCACTTGAGAAGGATTTCCTTATCAAACGCTTCAGGGATGCAGCAGCATACAGACCCTGATCATGGAAAACAGTTCTTTCCCGGGCAATAATCCAAGATCTCATTTCCTTGCCTGGGATGAAGAATACAAACATGTGACCTGGGGCGGTCCCAGGTCGATTTCAATGCTTGAAGGATTGATCTCTCCATTTTCCCGTGTGCTGGATCTCGGTTGCGGCAACGGCAGGTTCCTTCTGCCTCTGTCTCGAAAATATGAGTCTGTGGGTATTGATGTATCATCAACTGCTGTACACAGGGCTCGCTCCTACATCAGTAAGAACAATAGCAAGGATGATGCACAGGCAGAATGTCTTGTATCAAGCATAACATCACTTCCTTTTTCTGATAATTCTTTTGATGCTATCCTGTGCCTTGGTGTTGTCCAGCATCTGATGGAAGAGGAAAGGCAGATGGCAATAAGTGAGATAAGAAGAGTGATGAAAAGCGGAGCTATTCTCGTCATTGAAGTCTTTGGGACAGAAGATATGAGATATGGTGGCAATGAGATCGAAAAGCACACATTCCGCAGGAAAAGCGGAATCATATACCACTATTTCACAGAAGATGAACTTGCATCCCTGCTCTGTGGATTTGAGATCATAGAAATGAAGGCAATTGTTTCTGAAAAAAGATTCGGTGGCGAACTACACAAGCGCCACCAGATAAGGGCAATAGCCCGCCTTTAGAATGCAATTCCAAGATAATTTAACACTATTATCAGCAGTGCACCTACAACACCTGCAATTGCACAGATCAGGATGACTATCCAGTTGTAAGCAATTTCCAGTCCTAACACCAGGTTTGCAATAACGAGCACGATAAGTCCCATGATAGCGTTTATTGCCATGTTCTTTGCAGTCTTTAGTACCTTCCAGAGAAGAATTGCAGCTATGATAGCTACGATAAGAATCACTATTTCAGTTACCATGATCACCACTTTAATATTACTATGATAAGTATTTAATGATTGCTAAAAAATTAAGGTTTGTTAATGCAGTTAAGGAATACGTCTATTTTTTCCTTCATTGAATTACCACTATCATATTCTTTGGTGATGATTCTCTTATCTCCTAGTATCATCGCAGAAACATTTGCGTCGGGCGTGTGCAAACACAGGACCGGAAGTTCTCTGTGCAATGCGCTGGAGATCTCATAACCTACACCAATCGAAGGGATGCTGACCTCTGCTATCACGCAGTGGCTCTTTTCAAGGAATTCCATGTCACGTATGTATATTTCCTGCTCCGTCAGCAGGGACTCGTTCTTTTCAAGTTCCGGGTCAGCCACATGCCAGCTGAGCACATCATGTCCGCTGTCCTGAAGATAGTTACACATCTCAATGTAGGTGGACAGCATATCCCTGCCCCCTCTTATTGATGCTGAAAGGAATACGTTCATAGTACTCCCCTGTGGTAATGCCCTCTTGTGTGATATTCGCTGATATCGCCGGATTCCCATGCTTGCTTTTTATTTTGACTGAAATAAGAATCAATTCCGTCCCTGTAGGCACGTGTGGCTTTTCCCACATGTTCGCTCTTCATGGTCCTCGCATCTATCCTGATTCTTGAAAGACCAGCTTTGATAAGTTGCGGTACTTCTTCCAGCAGGCATAGTTCCCTTGAGTTGTAGATATGTGTCCTGCAATCCGAATCAGTCTGTACCAGGAATTCATATCCCTTCTCATCGACTATCTCGAATTTACCGCTCTTGCAATGGGAACCGCAATTGTCCGTATCTCCCATTATGCCACCAATAAGGCAGTGTTCGGATTCCATTACCTGAACGCCGCCATGTGCGATGTATTCGCAATTGCCGTATTTTGCTATCTTTGTAATCTGTCCCAGATTCATTTCCGGTGAAAGGGTCACAGTATCCGCACCTTTCTCTGCCAGGAATTCAAGGGTATGCCGGTTGAATACATTCATGGAACTGTCGGTTACTATTTTCATACCTGAAATTGCTGCTTCCGCAGTCATTCTGAAAACACCGGCATTTGCGACTACAATTCCATCAAAGCCGAGTTTTTTTGCCAGTGCTATCCTGTCCCTGAGCTTGTCCATTTCAGCATCTTTCACGACCACAGGTGTGTGAAGATACAATGGTATCTCCTTCTCTGCAGCAAAACTGATGGCTGAGCACCACTCTTCATTTTCAAAGTCCTTCCCATCGCTATCAAGATATACGATATCTGCTCCGCCCTTGATTGCAGATGTGAGGGATTTGGAATTGTTAACGCTGACAGAAAGGAGTGTTCTTTCTTCACTGTTCTGCGTTTCAGATTCTTCATTTTCGTCCACTTCTGCCGGAGCATTATCTGTGACAGGTTTGATGTGTGGCTGTCTTCTGTATTTTTCTATCCGCAGTTTCTCAAGTTCCGATATTGCTTCAGTCCTTACGTTGTTCAGTTCCTTTATCGGTATGAATGCGTCTTCAGGGATGTCTATTTTGATGTCAGCAGGCTCAAAAACCGTGTTCCCTGTCTTTGAAAGCTGTTTATCCACATCTTCTGCAGTCGTTGGTCTTTTCTGGGATTTCTCAACAACATAATCGGAAATGACCTTTGAGATGTTGTTGTCATTATCAGAAACTGAGAGTTCCATTTTCTCTCCGGTATGTGCTTTCAGGCTGATGGATACCGGGATCTTGCGTATTGGTGAAGGGGAAATGAATGAATGCTGTAATCCTTTCATCAGGGAATCGTCAAGTGTCCTGTAAACGATTGTTCCTGATTTGAGTGCCTGTTCAAAATTAACAGAGATGATGTCGCCCTTTCCTGCGTTCTTTACAGGCATGTTATTAATATACATGCCTCTGATTACGGTTCCTGCTTCCCGGTAACCTTCAAAACCGATTCCATCTCCAACTTCAAGTTCCCCACTGAGTTCTATTAAAATACTGCTGCGTTTCTGATTGTATCCACTTACTTTTCCAACCACAATTCCCTGATTATGGGGTCTCTGGCGGCTCATAAGCTCTCCTGCAGGGTCGCCTTTGAAATAAGCTGTTGTGAACTCACGGTTGAAGAGCTGTTCAAGTTGTGTGGATTCTTCTTCAGTTACAAAATAATTGTCAGGATCTTCTGCAAACCGGTCTATCAGCCGACGGTATATGCTTACTACCCCTGCAACGTATTCGGGGCGCTTCATACGGCCTTCTATTTTGAAAGAATCTATTCCTGCGGTTATGAGTTCAGGTAATATCCCGGAGGTGTTGAGGTCCTTTGGACTCAAAAGGTAGCTTCCCTCTGTTTTCACTTCCAGACCGTTCTTCAGTA
The DNA here is from genome assembly GCA_002507205.1 of Methanolobus sp. UBA32. GTDB lineage: Archaea > Halobacteriota > Methanosarcinia > Methanosarcinales > Methanosarcinaceae > Methanolobus. The sequence goes on from DAZF01000027.1 coordinate 14,483, forward strand.
ATCTGTATTGCTTGCGGCATGGCTGGGCGCAGTAGCCACGGTTTCCGCTTCTGCCTCCTATCAGGCTGCTCATGAGGCACTGGCCGGAGTAGCAGATACAGAGAGCACCGTGTACGAAAGCCTCAATTTCAGCTCCGGTTTCTGCTTTGATCGTCTTTATCTCGTCAAGTGAGAGTTCCCTGGCAAGAACCACCCTTTTGACACCCATTTCCTTCAGTAAAAGGACACCTTCGGTGTTGTGAATGGTCATCTGGGTGCTTGCATGCACAGGAAGTGTTGGGACCATTTCCCTTGCAAGTGTCAATAAGCCCATATCCTGCACTATGATGGCATCTGTGCCCAGCTCATCCAGGGTGTACATGAGTTCCAGGGCCATTTTCATCTCGGTGTCCTTGATGAGTGTGTTCACGGTGACGTAGACTTTCACTCCCCTGAGGTGGGCGAAGTCAAGTGCTTCCCTGAATACCTCTATGGTGAAATTGCCTGCGTAAGCCCGGGCGCTGAAATCCTTGATCCCAAGATAGACTGCATCGGCACCGTTCTCTACGGCAGCTATGAGTGATTCCATATTTCCGGCGGGGGCTAAAAGTTCAGGAGTTCTAAGCATGATATTTGCTCAGATGAGGTTAGAATATATAAAATCCCCCTTCCACAGAGCCACCGATATTTAAGTTCGAATATATACCTTTACAAGTGGCAAATCTAAAAATCATAATTTTGGTGAGGATTATCATGTGCCTATCAAATATTCATCACCCGATCTTATGAATTTGTGTCAGCAGGGCTCTCATTTTTTGACGCACAGGTAGGTTCCCATGAATCCATCCTGATAATGAGACTTCTCTATCCGGAAGCCTGCTTTTTCAATTAACCCCTCCATTATCCAGTCAAATGTTGAATATTCTTCTTTGATGTGAAGTTTCATTTCATTGACAATCTCGTCCCCGGCTTCAGGGGGCATATTCTTGAATACCTGTGAGAAATATGAGTCGAAATCCTGTATTCCTGATGAAAATACCACATCCTTCAGATAGAACTTTCCACCGTCTTTAAGCATCGAGTTGACATTCCTCAGTGCGATGAGTTTCCAGAAATCCGGAAGATGGTGCAATACAAGCTGGGTTACCACTGCATCAAATTCCTTTCCGATTGGTTCGAACGTCAGGAATCCTGCGTTTTCAAATTCAATGTTATCCCTGTTCCTTTCCCCTGCTTTCTTCATAGCAAATTCAAGCATTCCCTGTGAGATATCCAGGGCAAGGACTTTTTTGCAATATCTTGAAAGCTCAATGGAAAATTCACCAGTTCCACATCCGATCTCCAGTACATTATCTTCCGGTTGAAGGTCAATGAGCTTCCGCATGGTTTCAGCCTCACCGGCTATGTCCCGGATAGTTCTCATCTTCCTGTCGTAGTTCCTGACCTCTTCCTCGCTTGCGTAATCAGTTCCTATTTGGATGAATTCATCATAAGACCATTCAGGTAATTCTCTCATAGTGATCACTTCTGCATTACAGGCTCAATATGTTTCTTGTATATAATCAATTATTGCATCGGTTCAAAAGTTAAATAACAGATTCTATTCACTTACCATTCGCAATTCCTATGGAAATCATAGTCTGTGAACAGGCTATGGGCACAGGTGAAGACCGAAGGGAATTTGCAGAAAAGTCATTCTGATAAGTGAGAGCTAAAAAAGTAGAAAGTGGAAATATGGAAAAGAAATTATTTCTTTTCCTTCTTCTTCAGTACATAACTTTTGAGGATATACAAACTTACTACGATTACAATCAGATTATAGAATGCCTGGATTATGGGTACATATTCATGCTTGAACCATGTGTAGATTATATTATCCACTGTGAAATAGAACTTTAACGCAGAAATGGCAATAATGATGCCCAGCAGTACGAACAGACCGCCTTTGAAATAGTCCTCTACAGTTGTATCCTTCTTTTCTTTTGTGTTAACTTTCGGAGATACTATGATATTTTCATCTTTTGTTTCCTTAGTTTCCTTTTCCTCGTTCATTGCAATCTCCTCCTTGCTATGTATAGTGCTGAGATGAGCGATATTGCTGCAAAGGTTGCTGTAAAGCCGGGGCTTTCTTCCTCGGCAGTTTCTTCTGCGTATTCCCGGTCATAGTCTTCTTCGACTACAAAATCAGTGGTATCTATGTCCTTGTTCTGAACCTGTTGATCTCTTTCTATTATCTTTTCAGGATTCAGCTGAACGTAATCTTCCCCTGTATTGACTATGGTATTACCATCCCATATACTGACCTCGACAATGTAGTTGTAGTTGTCAGGTACCGTGAGATTGACACTTCTGATAATGGTATCTTCAGGTTCTATTTCACCTGAACTGATCCACTTCTTGTCTGCAATGAGTCGTGCATCCATTTCCCTGGCTTTGACGAGTATGCGGTAATCCTCTGTGGTTTCCACACCTTCGTTCTTCAGGTAGATGTCATTTTCAATAACAACTCCTTTAGAACTTGCTTCCCTTGCTATGAAATCAATGCCTTCTATCTGCATACCAGTTTCCTGCGTATCAGTTGGCAGATTCTCCAGTCCGGATAGCGTAATCCATCTGTCGTATCCAATTTCCCCATCATTGATAATGGCTGCAATAATGCGATAACTGCCACTTTTAGGAAGACGTATCTTTTGATTTACCATTTTGGTTTGATACTCTTTTATAGGTCCGATATCTTCTTCCTGTTTCAGTTCCAGCAAACCGGTCCGCTCGTTGAATACTTTGAGCATAACGGTTGAATTGCCGTTGCTGTCAGCTCCCCGGTTTTCGACGTACGTGGTCACATTGAACCATGCATAGGTGCTTTTGACACTATCTTTGGATATTTCGATGTCTGATATTATCAGTCTTGTTTCTTCATCGAACTCACGCAGGCATCCGCCGGATGCTGCGAAAGATGTGACAATGAGTAAAATAAGGATGAAACTGGTTTTGTTGTATTTCTTTGTCATGTATTTCCCACTCACAATGATATTACAAAAAGGTACTATATAAATATTATTGGCACATGTGCTAAAAAATAGGACAAGACATGGATTGATTGTTTTGTAGTACGTACTATAAAACTATCCATGATAATCTAATTTATTCACAGAAATTTTGATAAAACACAGACATAAGTCTTGATTATTTCCTTATTCAGATTTTTTCAATTTAGGTCTACAAACAATACTTCTGAACATATAATGATTAGAGGCTGGAATAAGTATTGAAGGGTATTTTAAAAGAAGAAGGCATCCAAAAAAGTTACAAAAAGTTAAATAGGTCCATAATAGTCTCTACCTAGCATAAAGGAGCGCGTAGTAATAATGCAGGATGGAGATGGAAGAAGCAAAACTGCGGTAAAAGTGACCACTAACGGAATGGTCTTTAATATATTCCTTACTATTTTCAAGTTCATTGCCGGGATCTCAGGCAATAGTGCAGCAATGATTGCAGATGCTGTTCATTCATTTTCTGATTTTATTACTGATATCGTGGTAATTTTCGGCCTCAGGGCTGCCGGGAAACCTGCTGACCATAATCATCATTACGGTCATGGCAAAATCGAAACTCTTTGCGCAGCTTTTGTAGGTATTGTCCTCTTTATAATCGGATTAGAAATATTGCAGAGTGGTTTGAGCAAGATACTTTTTGTAGCCGGTGGTGGCAACCTTGAACAACCTGGAGCTATCTCCTTTATTGCTGCAGTAGTATCTATTCTTACAAAGGAAGGTTTATACCGCTACACACTGAGTGCCGGCAGGTCTATAAAAAGCGATGCAATGATTGCAAATGCGTGGCATCATCGTTCAGATGCATTCTCTTCTGTGGGAACAATGATAGGCATCGGTGGAGCAATGATCCTTGGAGGACGATGGGTAATTCTTGACCCTGTAGCAGCGGTCATAATGAGTTATTTCATATTCAAGGTCGCATTTGAAATCTCTTATACAAACATCAATGAACTCACAGAAGCAGCCCCTGATATTGATATTGTTAAAGAGATAAGTCATATTATCGTATCCACTGAAGGTGTCAGGGACTTCCACAAGCTCAAAACAAGAAAGATAGGTAGTAACATAGCAACTGATGTACATATTCAGGTAGATAGGGATCTGAGTCTCATCGAAGCTCATGACATATGCACTGAAGTTGAGAATCGGTTACGTGCAAAGTTCGGAATGGACAGTATACTGTATATCCATTGCGAACCTGACATTTAATCAAAGAGATATATAGTAATTCAGTCCGTGCAGATGCACGGATTCTTCCCGCATGTCGGACACTTATCTGGATACTTCTCCAGAAATGCGGCTTCAAGATCGATGTTGTAGAGGTTCGCAATTGCAGCTATCCAGGCAAAACAGTCTGCAAGCTCCTCCCGGATGTTGTCCATATCGTCTCTGCGGATGGCTTCTGCGAGTTCACCGATCTCTTCCACAAGCCAGAGAGTGGTGGCTGGTGCACCTCTTCTCCTGTCGTTGTGGGCGTAGAGGTCGTACATCCGTTTCTGGAATTCTGAGATTTCCATGTCTTTCTTCCGTCCTTAGAGCCTTACAGGAATATCCTTTTTCCTGAGGTATTCCTTGGTGTCGTTGACAGTGTATTCCCCAAAGTGGAATATGCTTGCTGCAAGTGCTGCATCAGCTTTTCCTTTTGTGAAGCCTTCGTACATGTGTTCTGGATTGCCTACGCCACCGGATGCGATGATTGGTATCTCCAGTTCATCGGAAAGTCTTCTTGTGATAGGGATGTCGAATCCGTCATAGGTTCCGTCCTTGTCCATACTGGTGAGCAGTATCTCGCCGGAACCAAGTTCCTCTACCTTCTTTGCCCACTGGACAGCGTCTATTCCGGTTGGCTGCCTGCCACCGTAGATTACAACCTCATACCATGCAGGGGTTCCGTCTTCAAGTTCAAGAACTGTCTTGTCAGGGTGGTCCTTAATGTTTGTATTCCTCTTGCAGTCGATTGCTGTGACGATGCACTGGGCACCGAATATCTCTGATGCTTCTTTGATAAGGTCAGGATTCTTTATGGCCGCGGTGTTTATGGATACCTTGTCTGCGCCTGCCCTGAGTATCTGGCGTATGTCTTCGATGGAGTTGATTCCCCCGCCAACGGTGAGCGGAATAAATACCTCATCTGCAGTTCTTTCGATGACCTTTACCATGGTGCCCCTTCCCTCGTGGGATGCGGTTATGTCAAGAAAAACAAGCTCATCGGCACCCTGTTCATTATACCTCTTGGCAAGTTCCACAGGGTCCCCTGCCTTTCTCAGGTCTACGAATTCTATTCCCTTGACTACGGTCCCGCCTTCCTCATCAAGCGTAACATCAAGACATGGTATGATCCTTTTTGTGAGCATGTGTGATATTGTCCCTTTCACTGCTTTTGATTATCTTTATCTGCAAGGCTAACCGGCAGATGGTATATTTAATAAGAAGATATCGAGTTTTTATTTAATACTTGTTGTGTCTTGTTGCGACGCAGTGGAAATAGCCAGATATATAAGGGAACACTATCACATATTTATCAGCCAAGTTCGAAAAACATTGCATCCATATGCATATCATAAGCAGGTGGTAGTATGGTTTTTCCTTTCACAGAAGAACAGTTCCTGAACAATTTTGCACAATATAATTCGGGCATATTTCCTGCACAGATATTCCTGTACTTACTTGCAGGACTTGCAACCTACCTGGTATTCAATAAGAGAACGTTTTCAAACAGGTTCATCTCCGGGATACTGGCTTTCCTCTGGCTATGGACGGGTGTGGTCTATTATATAATCTATTTTTCCGCGATAAACAAACCGGCCTACCTTTTCGGTATCCTGTTCATCATTCAGGCGCTTATGTTCCTGAAATATGGAATATTCGACAGGAAACTCTCTTTCAGATTCAACAAGGACAGATACGGATTTACCGGCATGGCAATGATCCTGTACGCTCTTGTACTCTATCCCATATTCGGTTATCTTCTGGGACATGTCTACCCATACCAGCCGATATTCGGTGCGCCATGCCCCACAACTATATTCACTTTCGGGCTTTTGCTATGGATTCCATCAAAGCTGCCAAAAAGAATTCTTATAATTCCCCTTATATGGTCCCTTGTGGGATTTTCGGCTGCGTTTGCCTTTGGTATTCTGGAGGATGTACTGCTGCTGGTGTCAGGTGTGGTGGCTGTTGGTTTGATATGGTGTAAAGACGAAAAATAATACTATCATTCAATTTTCTTTTTTCTTGTATTGTATGAAGATTACATTATGTATTTAGGATCTTAACCAGAATTCATTTTATTTTCTGTAGTTCGTCAAATCAGAATTGGTATTTTAGGAGCTGATATAATATACTCTGGAAGTTGCAACTCAAAAGATATATGTTTCGATGTGACATAACACTTTGATCATGGATATTTTTAGCAAGATCTTAGGTAAGCACTCTACAAAAGATAAAATTAAGCAATGTGCAAAAAAAGCTTCAGAAATGAATAGCAGGGCAAATGTGCTTGTCGAGATGGAAAAATTTGATGATGCTCTTATTTTATATGATAACTCCGCTGACATGTGGGAGAAAATTGGTGATTTTTTATCAAAAGAGAATGTTGATGACAAAGCTCAGGAAGCATACAATAGGTCGATCGAGACAAAGTCCGGTAAGGGATTGGTGTATTTCAAGCTTGGAAGCTATGAAGATGCATTAAAATGCATCGAATCTATGTCAGAGTTATACCCGAAGAATGCTCTTAATTGGTCCAATAGGGGCATGGCACTCTTTCACCTTAAAAGGTATGAAGAAGCGCTAGAATCTTTTGACAGGGCACTTGAGGTCGATCCGGAATTAACTGAGGCTTTATGTTCTAAGGGAAATTGCCTTGCCCGTCTTGAAAGGTATGAAGAGTCTCTGGAATATTTTGATCAAGCCAGGGATAATGCAAATATAATGCATTTTAATTTTCCCCGTTTCACATGGTTCTCAATGACCGGCAGTTCAAATCTCAAGGCAGACGTTTCACAGGCGTGTTATTTCAAAGGTATTGTACTTTCCATGCTTGGAAGATATACAGAAGCCGTCGAAACTTTTGATGAAGCCCTTGAGGCCCGTCCCGTCTTTCCTGAAGCCCTTGATGCCAGAAAAGAAGCGCTATCACATATTTGATACATGTTTTCAGATGTTCCTACGGAAGGTGACTGTTAGCAACTCTTCCGTAAAAATGCATGATAGATATTTGTTAAGGTTTTGATCATCTCTCTTATTTTCCTATTATTGTAGGAAAAACAGCCAGAATAGAATATTTCCTGCATGAATTTGGATTTAGTTAGATAGTTGTTTGAGGTCGCCTGCGCTTCACCTGTCAGAGATATGCGGAGAAATTACTGGTTTCGGTCAGGAGAGATGTGTTTAAGGTCGTTAGGTGACTTTAAATCAATGAATTTCTTTTTCTTCAAACCAACAACACTGCAATAACTCCAGCCAAAAACACCCCGTCAAAAGTCCCCGCGCCGCCGATACTCACAACAGGAGCACCCAGCTTTGTAATAGCTCTCATGTTCAGCAGGTCGGCTCCTATCAGGGTGCCGAGGGTGCCGCTGGTGTAGGCTATAGCGAAGATGAGTTCGTGCTGGACATGGGTTGTGTAGACGATGATAACGGAGCTCAGGGCTGCGGCTATCGGGGGGAGTAGTGCAGGGGAGACGATGCCCACGCCTTTTACCGGTCTTGCCACACTCTTTGTTATCAGTGCAACGAACGCAGTGGCATAGATGGCGTAGATTGCGGCATCGGGGAAGAGGCTTAGCAGGTAGAGGGAGACTATCGTTGGGATGAGTGCTCCGCCTACGTTTATGGCTATGGTGGTCCTTGTCTTGTAGGTCTGCTTGAAAGGGATCCTGTATGAGACTCCGAAGACCTTTACGTATTTCTGGTTCTCAATGGGTGTCTCGGATTCGATGGTTTTCAGGGGTATATTGATACTGCTTCCGATAAGTGAGGCAAGAAGCAGGATAAGGGCATCGTTCCATGAAAAACCTATCTTTGCAAACGCACTGCTCACAAAACCAAAGAAAAGTACGGAAATGCTGAATGCAAGGACAAAAGTGAGTATAAGCGTAAAAACGAAAGTAAAGGGATTATAGAATATCCGATGCCTCATAGCATATTGTCCTTGTTAACACTATATACTTTTTTGGGTCATACGGAATTAAGCGAATCCTGAAATCGCCCTGGAACCCTGGAAATTATCCTTGCTGATGGCATCGCTGTTGAAAACTTCCTCACTTATCATGATAACGGCATCGCATCTCAGGGCAATAGCGATACAATCACTTGGACGGGCATCGAACTCCATACTTGTGCCATCCTTTTTCAGCGTTATCCTGGCGTAGTAGATGTTATCGATCTTCTCATCTATCAGCACCCTCTCAACCTCTGCACCCAGACGCACCAGCATAGACAGGATGAGATCGTGTGTCATAGGTCTTGGCATGGTCTCACTCTTCAGCACCGAATTGATAGACAGCGCCTCAGACTGGCCTATGTGTATGGGCATCAGGAGTCCTTCATCATCTTCAAGCATGACAGCCGGAACGCCCTTCCCGAAGATGTTGATCATGAACACCCCTTTCACAGTGACTTTTTTAATATTGTTTGCAGAATTCATATTATTGACAACGGCCTTTCCCTTCTTATCTATATAATTCTATAAAATGCACTGATGCTTTATCATTATCATTACTTAACACTTTCTTTTTGACCAAACCCACCTGCTCCGGGTGTCTCCACCACGAACAGGTCGCCCTCATTCATATCTACAAGGGCTTTTCCTTCAAGTTCCTCAATATCCCCGCCAAAGTCCGCACTCTCTCCCGCTCTTACAATGTAATTGTGCCCTGCCTTTCCGTCCTCTCCGCCACTTAAACCCGCCGGAGGGATTTTCCTGTGGCTCGAGATAATAGCTGCTCTCATAGGCCTGAGGAACCGTATCTTTCGCACAACCCCGCATCCTCCGCTATATTCTCCTTCACCACCGCTTCCTTTCCTGACAGAGAACTCCTCAAGTCTCACCGGGAATCTCCATTCCAGCACCTCAGGGTCGGTTATCCTCGAATTTGTCATATGTGTCTGCACAGCATCTGTGCCATCAAAACCATTACCAGCACCGGAACCGCCGCAAATGGTCTCATAATACTGGAACTCCCCGTCCCCGAAAGTGAAATTGTTCATCGTACCCTGTGACCCGGCCATCACTCCCAGCGCTCCGAAAAGTGCGTCAGCGATGTACTGTGAGGTCTCAACATTTCCTGCCACCACAGCCGCAGGATATTCAGGGTTCAGTATGCTCTTTTCAGGAATCGTTATCTCAAGCGGCCGCATACATCCCTCATTAAGCGGTATGTCCTGCTCCACAAGTGACCTGAACACATAGAGGACAGCCGCCTTGCACACAGCTACCGGAGCATTCATATTCCCGGCATGCTGCCCGGAAGTTCCGGTAAAGTCGATGTGTGCCATCCTCTCCCTGTGGTCAATGCTAACTTTCACATGGATAACTGTTCCGTCATCAAAGGAAAGTGAGTATTCCCCGTCCTTCAGAACCTCGATAACCCTTCTCACCGATTCTTCTGCATTATTCATCACATGGTGCATGTATGCCTGAACCGTTTCCATGGAAAAGTGTTCCACGAGCTTCTCAAGTTCCCTGACACCTTTCTCATTGGCGGCAACCTGCGCCTTCAGGTCCGCGATATTCTGGAATGAGTTCCGTGCCGGATACTTTCCCGAGGTCAGCCACTCTTTCACCTCATTCTCAAGGAACTTCCCCTGCCAGACTATCCTCTGCCCGCTGGTCAGCACGCCCTCCTCATCGATGTGCCTGCTTTCTGGAGGTATGGATCCCGGTGTCACTCCGCCAATATCAGCATGATGTCCCCTTGAAGCTACATAGAATGAAACATCGCCTTCATGGAAAACAGGGGTGATAACCGTAATATCGGGCAGGTGCGTCCCTCCTTCAAAAGGGGAATTGAGCATGAAAACATCTCCAGCTTCCATATCAGGGAATTTCCTGATTATCGACCTGACACTTTCGCCCATAGAACCAAGATGGACAGGTATGTGGGGTGCGTTGGCTATGAGATTCCCCTCCTCATCAAAAAGAGCACATGAGAAGTCGAGCCTCTCCTTGATATTCACGGAATAAGACGTATTCTGCAATGTATATCCCATCTGCTGTGCAATGGACATGAACCTGTTATTGAATATCTCAAGCATCACCGGGTCAGCTTCTGTGCCAACAGATTCCCTCTTTGACAGGGGTATGATCCTTTCAAGCACCAGTTCCTGATTATCCGTGATCTCAGCCTTCCATCCCGGCTCGATTATAACAGTAGTATTCGTTTCCACGATGATAGCAGGCCCCGTAATCCCGGTTTCCATCCCGGCAACAAGTTCTTCCCTCCTGTAAACAGGTGTACTGTGAAGAGCACCGCATGTGTACATGGTGGTATCAGGCAGCTTGCCTGCTTCCTCCGTGATAACATTTCCCACAATGGCCCCGTTCATCGTTTCCCCTGCACCGATGACTTCAGTGGAAACAGCCTCTATCACAAGTTCCTTGTTTTCCATGGTAAAGCCAAAACGGCTCTTATGCTCATTTTCAAAGTGGTTCCTGATCTCTTCCTCGTTCCCAAGGTCAACAATAATAGAAGTTCCAGCATCCTGATACTTGACATGAACCTTATGCAGTGCACTTATATCCTTATCTGCAACGTCCTGCATGAGCATCTCTTCCCGTCCGCTCTTTTCCAGTTCAGTAGCAATGCCCCGGATTTCTGCTATAAGCTCTCTTCCGAGTTTCTTTTCCACAGCATGCTCTTTCATTATACGCTGGTCCGCAAGTCCCATTCCATATGCAGAAAGCACTCCTGCAAAGGGGTGTATCAGTATCCTCTTTATTCCAAGTACGTCAGCAACACCACATGCATGCTGAGCCCCTGCCCCTCCAAAACAGCAAAGGACGTAATCCTTTATGTCATACCCACGCTGGATGGATATCTTCTTGATGGCATTTGCCATGTTCTCAATGGCAATTTTCAGGAACCCTTCAGCAACCTGCTCAGCACTGTGCGTCTCTCCTGTAAATATGCTAACCTCTTCTGCAAGGGCAGAGAACTTCTCCTTCACAACTCCAGCATCAAGTGGCATGTCGGCGCTGTGGCCGAAAACATGCGGGAAATGCTGTGGGTCTATCTTGCCAAGCATCAGGTTACAGTCGGTAATTGTGAGTGGTCCGCCCTTACGATAACAAGCGGGTCCCGGGTCAGAACCTGCGGAATCAGGTCCCACCCTGAACCTTCCGGCATCGAAATGAAGTATTGAGCCTCCTCCTGCCGCCACTGTGTGAATATAAAGCATGGGTGAGCGCAGGTGAACACCTGCAACTTCCGTTTCAAAGCTCCTCTCATATTCGCCGTTGTAATGGGCTACATCAGTGGACGTTCCACCCATATCGAAAGTGACAACTTTCTCAAAACCTGCCATTGCGGATGTTTCCACAGCCCCAACGATTCCACCGGCTGGTCCTGAAAGGATACAGTCCTTTCCTTTGAACTGTGCAGCCTCCACCAGTCCGCCGTTGGACTGCATGAACATTAGTTTTGTATAATCACCACCCGCTTCAAGGGTATCGGCTATCATGTCTATATATCTTCGCAGCACCGGGGAAAGATAAGCATCTACAACAGTTGTCTCTCCGCTGCTTATAAGCTTCATCAAAGGGCTGACTTCGTGTGAAAGTGATATCTGGGTAAAACCAATTCCCTCTGCAATCTCCCTGAGCTGAAGCTCATGTTCGGGATAACGGTATGCATGCATAAGGACGATAGCAAGCGAGCGTATTCCGCGGGAATATATCTTTTCAAGTCCCTTCGCGGCATTCTCCATATCAAGAGCTATCAGCTCTTCGCCTGATGCACTGTAACGTTCTTTTATCTCAATGACCTCATCATAGAGCAGGTCCGGCAGTTCTATCTTCAGGGCAAAGATGTCAGGTCTGTTCTGGTATCCGATCCTAAGTGCATCCCTGAAACCCTCTGTTATAAGCAGTGCTGTAGGCTCTCCTTTACGTTCAAGCAACGCATTTGTTCCGACGGTGGTTCCCATCTTGATGGATGATATCATCTCCGTTGGCATCGTGGATTCGGGTTCTATTCCAAGTAAGGTCCTGATACCGTGCATTGCAGCATCTTCATAATGTTCAGGGTCCACTGAAAGAAGCTTATGCGCAATCAGTTGTCCGTCGGGTTTGCGGGCAACAATATCGGTGAATGTACCTCCCCTGTCTATCCAGAATTGCCATTTTTCATTTTTTGAGGACATCGTTCTCTCACATCGAAAACAGATTATTATAAAATACGCTATTCTGAATGTAACAATATTAAAAATAGTTTCGCAGTGAGTTGCCTCTACTTTTCTCCCCTGTGACTATTGTATATCTTGAAACCATGGTGTCCTATAAGAGGCACAAAGATCACTCCTCCCCAGTCCTGTTTTGTGACCTTGCCATCCATGGATTTCCTGATGATGTACAGACGCTGATAACCTTCTCCTTCCGGAAGCACCATTATACCGCCCGGCTTCAGCTGGTCTATAAGTGGTTTTGGTGTATCGGGTGCCGATGCTGTCACACATATACGGTCATAGGGTGCATGGTCGGGATAACCAAGGGAACCATCGCCCAATATAACTTCCACATTGGAGTATCCGGCTTTTTCCAGATTCTCCCATGCAAAGACAGCCAGCTTTTCAAGACGTTCAATAGAGTATATCTTCCCTTTTTCACCGATAATCTCTGCCATGACTGCTGCATTATATCCTGAGCCTGTGCCTATCTCAAGTATTTTTTGCCCTTCCTGAAGATCAAGAAGATCGCACATCATGGCAACCATGTGCGGCGCTGATATTGTCTGAGCATGCCCTATCGGCAATGGGCTGTCAACATAAGCCTGTGATATATGTACAGAAGGTACGAAACGATGTCTGGGTACCTTCCTCATTGCATTCAGTGTTTTATCACTGATCCTTTGTTCTTTGAGAGACTTTACCAGGAGCGCCCTTTCCCTTTCATACTCCATGCAGTTCTTCCTTCTCCCCAGCTTCTCTTCACTGCTTCTTCTGCAAATATCCTTTTGATGAACTTTGCTTCCACCGCTACTCCGGTACGTGATTCGAGACTGCCATCTCTTATCTTGATCTTTTTGACCCTAATTTTTGTCCTGTCGACATCTTCTTCTTTTCCGACGATGAACTCATATCCGCCGGGAACTCTTTTTTGAATTGCTTCCGTCATTTTTCCACGATGAACAGCAATTTTTACGACAACTTCGTCAATAGCCCTGCCCCAAATGGTATTTATATCTGCAGCATTTGCTATTTTCGGCCTCTTGTCCCCGCACTCAATAGCAGTTATCAAAACAGGATATACTTCATCAGATTCCCCGTCATCTACAATTATCTCGTCATCTATGCTGACATTATCTTCTGATGTCAGTTTTGTCATCTGGGTGAAAGACTCTTCACCCTTACTGATTATTACCTTTATATTGAATGTCTTAGGTTTTTCAAATTTGGCCGGATGAACATTCCCGCATTCCTGACACTGGACAATTGTGTTCTGGCCTGATTTCAAAACATCATGCAGCACACTCATCTTAGGTGAGCATGATGGACATACTACTTCCACTTCATCGTTCATATTCTCAATGATGTCATTGTCTGGAGAATGTAAATAATTAACTGCTTAGTGTGTGATTTTGAAGTCATTTAACTCATTTTCAGTCCATTATTTATTTTCAATAATTCAAAGTTTGTATTAATATTCGATGGCTGTACCAGAATCGTTAATATAAGCCAGCACTAATTTTGATTTAGTAACTTTTTCCGGTAGGGGGAAAAGGGAGGCTTAGTATGAAACATAGAATAATGAGGCTTTTAATAGTGCTTCTTCTGGGAGTGGCACTTGTAATGGTATCCGGATGTACTGACACCTCATCAGAGGATACATCTGATGAAGGTATAATGGAAGAGGAAACAGTTGAGACGACAGGTACAGAGGATACTGAAGAATCTGCAGATGTGGATGATGTTATGGAGGAAAATGGTGAAGCATCAGATTCTGTAATCGATCCTGCAGATTTTACTGATGGAATTCCTAATCCCTATTTCCCGTTGGCCGTTGGCACAACCTTCGTTCTGGAGGGTGAGTCTGATGGTGAGGACATCAAGGTAGAGATGTATGTCACAGACCAGACAAAGGAGATACTTGGTGTGACAACCATCGTTGTCAGGGAAAAAGAATGGGAAGATGGTGAGCTCATTGAGGATACGCTTGACTGGTATGCCAATGATAATGAAGGAAATGTCTGGTATTTCGGTGAGGATTCCAAGGAATATGAGGATGGTGAAATAGTAAGCACAGCCGGTTCCTGGGAAGCCGGTGTTGATGGTGCAGAACCGGGAATCCTGATGAAAGCAGATCCTCAGGTTGGTGATGTTTACCAGCAGGAATATTATGAGGGTGAGGCAGAGGATATGGCTGAAGTGCTGAGCCTTGATGCATCAGTTACAGTTGAATATGGTTCATTTGATAACTGTCTGCAAACAAAGGAATGGACACCACTTGAACCTGGAATCGAGGAACATAAGTTTTATGCAAGCGGTGTTGGCCTGCTTCTGGAAGTGGCTGTGACCGAAGGCGATGAAAGACTGGAACTTGTGGAGATACATTACTGAATAAAAGGAAGACCATTGTCTTTCTTTTCTATTTTGCACAGGGGTGATCTTCTCACGTGGAAACGGAAACTAAAAAAAGCAAATAATAGAGAAACTGCACTTGCATATTCAGAGATATTTTCTCATCACAATTGCATCGGAATTTTCATCGTCCTCAAAAAAACCGTTAATTCTCTGAATCTCCAGGAATCCATTGTTTTCGTATATTTTCCTTGCAGCATTCCAGTTCTCAGAAACGATGAGAATTATGCTGGCTATTCTATAACTGCTGCCAATTCGTTCTACCAATTCCGAAAACAGCATTTTTCCATAGCCTTTACCACGATATTTTTTAATTACTCCTATGGATGAGATGTAGAGTTCTGAGCCATCAGTTCTGTGGATGTCTGCTATGTTGTGGTTCAGGCGAAACCTGTCCGTATCGATATTTTCAGAGTATTCCCACATTTCCGAGGAAATATAACCAGCAATTTCTCCGTCAATCTCCATCAACAGAAATCCTTCCGGAAATACCTTAATTCTATCAAAGAACACACTCCTGCTTTCTGCTATGTCCTTATGGAATGAATCGTGCTCTACAAGCAGTATTCCTTCGATATTGCTCTCTTCAGCATTCCTGATGGATATTTTCAAAGGATCACCGGTATATGTTAAAAAAAGGAATGAATGAATGAATGCAAACTTCAGAATGTTTTCGGCGGAAATTCAAAGGTATTACCTATCTTTCACTTGCAGCGTGTGCTGCAATGAATTCCCTGAGCAGTTTTGTTCCAAGTAGTGCGCTTATTCCGTTATCGTATTCAGGAGCGATTTCAACAACATCAAAACCAACGGACACAGGTGCAAATGCACGAATAACCTCACGTACATCAATATCAGTGAGTCCGAATGGTTCGGGAGTTCCAAGGCCTGGTGCGTACGCAGGATCGATGGCATCCATATCCAGGGAAAGATAGATCTTCTTACATCCGAGGTATTCCTTTACCTCTGAAATGACCTGTTTGATACCCATTTCCCGGACATCGTCTGAAGTATAGTAGTTGATACCATTCTCCTTTGCAAAGACCCATTCTTCCTTTGGGCCGCTGCGGACTCCTATGGTCACATAGGTGTCAGTGATATCGTCCAGTATGTGTCTGGAAACGCATGCATGGTTGTTCCTGATGCCTCCGTATTCTTCCCGAAGGTCAAAATGGGCATCCATCACGACAAAACCGATATCTTCTCCTGCTTCTTCCGCACATGCTTTTACACATGGGTACGTGAGTGAGTGTTCACCGCCAAGCATGATAGGTATTTTTTGGTCCTTTGCAATTGGCTTAACGGCAAGGTAAAGCTCTTCGAGTGTCTCGTCCACGGATGAGTAAGGCTCAAGGTTCCCTGCATCATGGATGAACAGGTCCTCGAAATCAATATCAAAATGATCGTTATATGTTTCAAAGTTCGCTGAAGCCTTCCTCATGGCATCAGGGGCCCAGCGGCTTCCCGGTCTGTATGAAGAAGTAGCGTCAAAAGGAATACCAAATATCACATACCTTGCAGAATCATAATCTGACAGGGCATCCATCATATCGGGTTTGTAGAACATGACTGTAAGTAATAAGAATAAGAAAAAAGGATCGGAGATATGATTATCTCAGATCGAATTTCAATTTGCCCATTGCGGTAAGGAATGAAACCTCTTCTCCTTCATTTATCCTTTCCTTGTACTCATCAGGGATCTTCATTTCGAATGTTGAGAAGTCTCCCATGTCCATAAGTTGGGCAACCTCGCCTGAAATGGAAAGTACCTGTGCATTCTTCCTTTCGACAACTGGGACGTAAATCTTATCGGATACAGGACCTATAATTGATCTCTTCTGTCCGTCAAAAAGTCCAATAACATCGATTCTTGCTTTTGCTGAACCGTGCTTTCCTGGTTTTGACTTGGATATACTTTTGATTGTACAGGGTTCATCATCTACAATGACGTACTTACCCTCTTTAAGTTCTTTAATTTCGACTTGTATTTTCACTTAAAATCCTCCATAATCGTAAACAATTATTTATGAGCTTAAAAGGTATATGGGTATAATTCTTAATGCTATATATGAACTTAACCTTTGATTCTGCATAAATTGGGGTTAATTATAGCAAATAACTAGAATATAAATGTATTTTATTATTTTTCTTTTACCATCTGTCCATGGCAATGTTCAATTCTCTCAGTTTTGCCTCGTCGGGTATGCCAGCATCGTCCCAACTTCTGAAATGATAGTAATCTGAGATGGCTTTTTCAAACTCTTCCCGGTCTATCCCGTCCACACCAAAGAACCTCTCTGGGAGCGTATCGTCTTTTCCGGTGAACCCTGCTTTTATGTTGAAAAGTTTTTCAAGATTGTATATCCTCTCTCCTGAAAGTAAGATGTTCTCTGAAGAGTACTCTTCTCCGGTCACATGACTGAGCAGTGCAGCAAGTTCAACTTCCCCGACTGCAAGTATGGAGAAAGGACACATCACCAGTGAATCTATTACTGCAGAGAGGTTCTGGAAATGCCGCACAAGGGCTGCTTTCCCGTTAAACGAACTCCTGTCAAGCAGTACGGGCTTTCCCATAATCTCAGGGGCTGCCATAAATGCACTGAGGTGTGATCCTCCTGTGTTGGATGTTGCATAGGCTATGGCCATGCCAGGCATTTCCCTGGGGTCATATCCCGGAAGTTCCAGTCCTTTGACTGCTGTACTGTGTTCTTCTTTATCCACGGAACAGAGGTAGGCGTGTGAGCCTTTACATGTGTCATGCCGTCCGTTTCCAATTTCCAGGATGATTCCTTTTACTTCGTCCATTTTCATCCATGGATTAATTT
The DNA here is from genome assembly GCA_002507205.1 of Methanolobus sp. UBA32. GTDB lineage: Archaea > Halobacteriota > Methanosarcinia > Methanosarcinales > Methanosarcinaceae > Methanolobus. The sequence goes on from DAZF01000027.1 coordinate 32,142, forward strand.
CCATATACGCCGCAATGGATGCGCCACAGGACAGGGGATCAAGCCCGTAGTCAAAACAGAGACTATCCATTTCCCGGATAAGTTCCAGATCATCGTTTCCGATGTTCGGCCCGAAAGCCCATATCGAATCATAATCAGGGATAGTTCTGCCATCCTCTTCAGCTCTCCTGCATCCGATGGGGCATGCATAACAGGGTGCCTGGTTTATTTTGTATTTCCTGTTTATGACCTCGCCTGAGAGTTTCTCTGCCCCCGGGAATTTCCTTTCATTGAAATTATGTGCTGGAAGGGTTCCCATGTAGTCAAGAAGGTCAGTAAATACAGAACTGCCGTATTTTTCAAGTCCTTTGGAAGCCGGTGGGTTTGCCACAAGCAGTTTCTTTGTCTTTTCAACAGCTTCTCCAAAGGCATCAGGGTCTGCTACCTGAACAATATTGGTTCCTTTTACAACGATTGCCTTGAGGTTCTTTGAACCTGCCACCGCACCATGCCCGCCACGTCCGCTGGAATATATGCGGTCATTGACAACGTTTGCCATGCTGACAAGCTTTTCTCCTGCTCTGCCTATACAGGCAACCTTTCCCTTTGTTTCAAGTAATGCAGTGGTTTCTGCGGTATTCTTTCCCCACAGATGTTCGGCAGGCAGTATCTCCACTTGCTCATCGAAGATGTTGAGGTAAACAGGTCTCTCCGCCTTCCCCTTGATAACAAGGGCATCAATGCCTGCAAATTTCAGTTCAGCCCCGAAGTAGCCTCCTGCATTGGAGCTGAATATAGTGGACGTAAGGGGGGATTTACATGTAACGGTAAAATGTCCTGACATTGGAGCAGATGTGCCTGTAAGTGGTCCTGTGGTGAATATTAAGGGATTATCGGGACTTAAAGGGTCTACAGCCGGGTCTGCAAAATCTTCCATCAGCCTGCATCCCAGTCCGCGACCACCTATGAACTGTTCTGCATATGCCTTCTTAGTCTTTGATTCTGTGACCGAGTTGTTCCCAAGGTCTACGATTACCGTCCTTCCTGTCCATCCAAACATTTTCTTCACCTGAAGCTATTTTATCCTATGAAACTAACTATCTTTCTCTTTCATTTTTATAGTTAGCTTCCATCTCCAGCATCTTCCTCTTAAGTTCAACCTTCTCGCCACAGGTCTCGCCGCAAAAACCACCTATTCCTGAAGACGAGACTACACGGTGACAGGGTATGATTATGGGATATGGGTTTTTGGCAACAGCGCCACCAACAGCCCTTGCAGCACCTTCGCTTCCGATGCGGCAGGCAAGTTCCCGATAACTTATCGTTTCACCGTAGGGTATCCTCCTCACTTCCTCCAGTACCTTGCGCTGGAATTCCGTAAGTTCGGAGAGGTCAACCTCATAATCTGAAAAATCTATTTCTTCACCTGCAAAGTATCTCAAAATGGCCTGGAAGATGGTTCTATCTGTCATTTTTCTTCTCGCTGAAGATCTCATCTTCAAGCTCTTTTCTCTTTTTCTTGTAGTGAAGCCAGCCAGTACCGTGGTATGAAACCACAACGATTGCGGCAATTATTAGAAGCAGAAGCAGAGGCCATGTGGAATGCAGCAGCAGAGGGTTGACATCCTCTCCGGGATCATACGTTGGGAACATAATATCATTTTTGTCACTGCTGTGCCCGAGTCCAAGTGCGTGACCTAGTTCATGTGTTGCTATATCCTGCATGGAACCATCTCCGTATTGGACCCATGAATAGCCCTGATAATTTCCGGTCTCCAGTACCACATCAGCACGCTCAAAACGACCGTTCACCACGTATGGTCTTGTAAATCCGGCAACACCATTCTCAATACCGGCATCCTCCTCGAGGTTCTCTACCCACATTATCAGGATGTCGGCATTATCAACATCGACTATCTCAAAAACCGGTTGATATTCCAGTTTTCCGTTTCCACCGTTTTCCCAGTATTCCATTGCATTCTCCACATCTGTCCTGTAGCTTGGACTGTAGTGTTCGGGAACATCATTGTCGTCTATGTAAACAGTGATTGGGCTGTGGTCCCAGGGCTGTGGGTTCAGGATCGATATGTCTGTGTCCGAACTGTTCATGTTCTCTGAGACAAAAGCCAGTGCAATCAGTATTATCAGTACAATTATCATCCGGTTTATTCTGGTCATGGGCGCTTAGCCTGAAAATTGGAGTTGCTAGCATATTAGTCATTTGGCACCACAACTCTCCTTATCTGAGCATCTATGAGCAGACGTATATTTGATAAACACAATCAGGATTTATGGAAAAACGTGTTGCTGTTGTCTTTGACAGTGCCGGGACACTGTTGCATATGTATCGTGTTGCAAAGGAAATGAGTACCGGTTCTATTCTTGAGGATATACAGTCTACGCTTCTTGTGGCAGAGAAGACCAACAGGGCTCTTGTCATTCTGCGCACTCGGTTTGAAGATCTCTGGCAATGTGACCCTGAAATGGAATTATACGATTTCATTGACACATACAATATAGATTTAGGTATCAGTTGCTCGAGCAGCCCATTCAGGCTGGATGATGTATATGGTATTATAAGGCAGAACCGGACAAAGGTAAGCGATATCAATGAGGTTCTATCTATTGTAAAAGGACGTTGTCCACACGTTTTTTACCTTGCTGCAGGGCTGGTTGTGGATTCGCAGGAAAACATTGTGCCTTATGTTCTGAGCACAGGTGGTCAAATGTACTCTAAAACATCTGTTGCGATAAAACATTTAAGAGAGCTTGGGGTTGATATCTACATTGCATCAGGCGATGATGAGCAGAATCTCAAAAGACTTGCCTCCTCTCTGGATATTCCTATGAAAGATGTTTTTGCAGTTGCCACAACGTACGATAAAGAGAACATAGTCAGGAATCTTAAGGAAACCTATGATCTTGTAATCATGGTGGGGGATGGAATGAATGATATTCTAGCTTTAAGAGCAGCTGATGTGGGTATTCTCACATCTCAACAGGGGGATGAAAGGCCGCAGGTTCTCATGGATGCAGCAGATGTTATCATAGGCAATATCATGGATGTAGTAGACATTGTAAATAATCTATGCAAATGCATCACATTATAAAATCAATATCTTCTGCAGGTTTTTCGAAGTTAACAGTGCGAAGTAGATGCGTTACGTTTATGTATTGAGTTTAATAATCCATCAGTTATTCTTAAAAAAAATCACTAAAAGTTTGTATCAGGTCTGCATGGGTTCCAACGGAACTAGTTTTGTATGTAATCTACAAAACCGTTAAGTAATTTGAATAGATATGCATATCAATAATTAGTGTGACATGAATCCTATGCACCCCTGGACGGAGGTAATCAAATGGCATTGTTCATTGAAGTCAAAAACCTGACACTTGAATTTGATGGTGTCAAAGTTCTCAAAGATATAAACCTGACCATCAACGAAGGAGAAGTTCTCGGTATCCTTGGACGAAGCGGTTCAGGCAAAACAGTATTGATGCACGTCCTGCGTGGTGTTGAAGAGTATGAAGGTATCAGCGGAGAGGTAATCTACCACCTCGCAAGATGCGATAAATGTGGACATATAGAACCGCCGGGAAAGGCTGGAAATGAATGTCCGGATTGTGGCAAAGACACCCTCAAGCCGTTTGAAGCAGATTTCATAAAAATGTCACTTCATGATCCTGCAAGACGTGAGATCACCAAGAGGATCGCTATCATGCTACAGCGCACTTTTGCTCTCTATGGTGATGACAGGGTCATTACAAATGTAGTAAATTCTCTTACGGAAATAGGTGTCAATAGTGAGACAGCCCTGTCCCGTGCTGTGGAACTCCTGGAACAGGTACAGCTTTCACACCGTATGATGCACGTTGCCCGCGATCTGAGTGGTGGCGAGAAACAGAGGGTAGTACTTGCCCGTCAACTTGTAAGGGATCCAATGTTTCTTATTGCCGATGAGCCAACCGGCACGCTTGATCCCAAAACCGCAGATGTCGTTCATGATGTTATTGCAAAGGCTGTCAAGGACTACAACATGACCATGGTCATTACTTCACACTGGTCTGAGGTCGTGGAAGATCTGGCTGACAAAGCCATCATTCTTGAGGATGGGGCAATTGTAAAGGAAGGTTCTGCGTCAGAGGTTGCAAAAGAGTTCATGCAGCTTATCTGTTCTGTGGAAAAGAAATGTGATGTCGTTGTTGGTGACCCTCTTATCAGGGTAGATAACCTCGTCAAGAAATACATCTCTGTGTCCAGAGGTGTTGTTTATGCCGTTAATGATGTCTCTTTTGATGTGAAAGAAGCTGAGATATTCGGTCTTGCAGGTACAAGTGGTGCAGGAAAGACCACGACATCAGAAGTCCTCATGGGTATTGTACAACCTACAAGTGGAGAGATACAGGTACGTGTCGGTGATGAATGGATCGATATGAAAAAACCAGGTCCGGAATGCAGGGGACGCGCAGTCAAGTACATGGGCATACTGCATCAGGAATATGGACTTTACACTCACAGGACGATCATTGATAATCTAACAGAATCAATAGGTATTGATCTTCCATACGAACTTGCCGTTAGAAAGGCGATCAATACTCTGGTAGCAACCGGATTCACGGATGAGAAGGCAAAATCTATATTATCAAAGATGTCAGATGAGATTAGTGAAGGTGAAAGGCACAGGGTTGCGCTGGCTCAGATATTGATGAAGGAACCAAATATCATTATAATGGATGAACCAACCGGAACAATGGATCCGTTCACAAAGAAAGAGGTCACAAAATCAATTCTGGAAGCTCGTGATAAGATGGGTGACACCTTTGTCATTGTCTCACATGATATGGATTTCCTGGAAGAGATATGTGATCGTGTAGCTCTTATGAGAAACGGTAAGATAGTCAGTATAGGAGAGCCGGCTGCTGTTCTTGCAGAGCTTACTGACGAAGAACGTATGGAAGCAGCAGCACCATGATATTTTGAAAGGTTACGGAGGAGTTTGACACGAGTGGTGAAATAACGGTAGAGATCAATGGACAGGAACTTAAATTATCAGAAGGTTCAACCCTTGAAGAAGCCATCAAGGTGTCAAACGCACCTTACAAGAAAGGAACAGCAATTGGAATACTTATTGAAAAAGAGGATCTGAAGTCACAGGCTTCTGTTGAATACCTTGTGAAAACATCCAAAGGTGAGTTCAAGATAGAACTTAAGGATGAATCCTCTCTTTCTTCTAAAAGATGGGTATCCCTTTTTAAGGATTTTAATGATATACCCGTTCGCTGGACGAGCAAAGATGCTCTGGCATTCGGACCGTTCAGCACGGATATGGAACCTGTACGCGGCAGCACTGAGATGGACAGGTTCACTTTGCTTTTTGGTGCAGGTGGCGGTGATGCTGCAAATACCCATATCATCATAAGCAAGACAAGGCATGCGTCAGAATATGGTGCTCCTGAAGACGGTACATTTGCACGGCTTGTAAGCGGTAAACATGTTCTGTCTGACCTTGACAGGGGTGACCGGATACTCTCAATAGAAGCTGTGATCGAATGGGAGAAGGCCGGCGAACACATTTCCACCACGGACCTTTCACTCAAGCTCGAAAGTGGTTCAAAAATATTCACATATGTTGAGATCGAGATCGACCCCCTGGCTCCGGAAGGCGCAGAGTTCTTCTTTGCTGTGACAAAGAATGGTACTTTTAACATTGATTTTGTTTCAAGTTCTTTTATATCTGATCATCGCTTCCAGGGTGAACTGGTAGCTTACGAAAATTTCGAATCACGATCAACAGGGTCTGTTTTTGTCAGAACCGTGGGATATGGTGCAGGGAAACTATACATTTCCACAGATGATCGCACATCATCTATAATGCACTCTGTCATAGGCCATGTTACAAAGGGAATTGAACTTGCCAGGATGGCACAGAGTGGCCAGAAGATAATGGTGGACTCCATTCCTGAGCCTATAATGTTGCTTGGTATGACAAATAAGGATGCTGAAGAGGAAATGAGTGCTCTTGGCATTGAGATTTCCAGGGAAGGTTATACTGAAGACACAGGTTTCATTGTTAATCAAAAACCTGCAACAACTATTGGCATTATGCAGGAAGGGAAGGTCACCGTGCAGGGCGTGGATCCTGAAATGCTTGTGACCATTGAACTTTATGATGATCTTGCTCCAAAAACACTTGACTTCTTCAGACACGCTGTGGGTCTCCAGTATAATCCGGTTGGCATACTCCCTGTAATGATGACCTATGAGAACACTTATATTTTCAAATCCGAGAAACCGGCTGAGAAATATAAGGAGATATTCCCTGAGAATGCCCCTAAAAAGACTATTGCAGGGGAGATAGGTGTCACGAACCAGGCCGCAAAACGAGCCGGTATGATAGGTGTCAAGACCTCTGATGATGATCTTTTCGGACCTACGGGCGAGAGGTTTGCGAACACTAATATCATCGGAAAGATACTTGAAATTGACAAAGTCAAACATTTCAAGGACGGAGATGTCATGTATATCCTGGAAAGCAGCAAGGGGAAATGAAAATGGCTGAAGGTAATGAAGATGTCATAACAAAACTCGTTGTCACCGGTTCAGATAGTGTGTTGCCAATTGATGTTGCTATGCAGATATACGAATCTAATACTGACATTGTCATAAAAGAAACATGTTTTGGCACCATGGTCACAGGTCCCAGGGATGCTGTGGACAAAGTGGTGAAAGAGGTTGTGGCCCTTGATAAGAACCATATCTTTGTTAAAGAGAGAGGTTTCCCTCCGGGAGATGAGAGACGTTGCCGTGCTTCCCGTGGTGGCGGGGCAAGGCCTGGTTTCTACTTCCTGAAAGAAGAGTCAATGATGCTTCCAATGATCGGAAGAGCCCTCGATAAATATGACAAAAACGTCCCTCTCAAGGAGACCGAACACAAGAAACGGCTTGAAGTGAAAGACCTTCAGGATATAATCGAATCCACCCAATGAGGCAATACAATGGCAAAAGTTATCATATACCCTACAAACAGTCTGATCCTTTCTGACCTGGTCCAGAGGTTCGGCCACACACCCATTGCAATGATGGAAAAGATCAAGGAAAAGATATCAACTGTTGGTGTAGACTCACCTCCACTGAATATCACCGCAGAAGAACCAAAGCTTGGACTGAAGTATGCGGCTGTGGAGGTTCCGGCAGGTGTCAGGGGCAGGATGGCTATAGTAGGTCCCATGATCGAACAGGCAGATGCCGGTATCATTGTTGGTGAGAGTCCTATGGCATTTGGTTGTATGGGCTGTGCCCGTACAAACGAACTGACGAAATTCCTCATAAGGGATCGCGACATGCCACTTCTTGAACTTGATTTCCCGGAATCTGATGATGAGGGCCAGGAATTTGTGTACAAGATCGCCGAGTTCCTCAAATCATTGCCTGAAAAAACAGAGGAGGCAACAGAATGAACGAGGAAGCTGTTGTAAAAGTGGCACTTGTGTCATGTGGTTCCGAATATGCCGGTGTACACGGGGAACTGGACTCAGTTGCAGCTAGTGTCAATGCTAAATTAATATATCCTGAGATCGATGTGAATGTCCTTGACACAATCGGAAAGGATTTTGGTATAGAGGCTGCAAGTCCTGACCTTCGCCTTATGATGGCAAGGGCCATGGCTGTTGTGGAAGGCATCTCAGATGTTGATGGTGTATTCATAACTTCATGCTTCAGATGTGCCGAGGCTGCCATAGTCCGAAATGAAGTGCGTCGCTACATAAACAAGTACTCTACTCTCCCTGTTATAAGCTATTCTTTTACAGAGCGTACAACGGCAGCAACCCTGCTGACCCGTATGGAAGCTCTCACTACTATCGCAAGACGCAGGCACCTTCTTGCAAGAGAGAAGCAAAGCGGACTTACTGCAGGTATTGACTCCGGTTCAACAACCACAAAGGCGGTCATCATGAGGGACAATGAGATCATAGGTTCAGGATGGGTCCCTACGATCAAGGTAATTGATAGTGCAACAGAAGCTTTCGATCAGGCCCTCGAAGAAGCTGGTGTCAAGCAGGAAGATATCCAGGCAATAGGTACCACAGGATACGGTCGTTTCCTGGTAGGCGAGCATTTCAATGCCAAACTCATCCAGGAAGAGATTACCGTTAACTCAAAGGGTGCTGTCTATCTTGCAGGTAAGCAGAAAGGATCTGCAACCGTGATCGACATTGGAGGAATGGACAACAAGGCTATATCCGTGCAAGATGGCATTCCGGGAATGTTCACCATGGGTGGTATCTGTGCAGGAGCTTCCGGACGTTTCCTTGATATGACTGCAAAAAGGCTTGGTATTGATATTACCGAACTTGGTGCCCTTGCAGTGAAGGGTATGCAGGACAAGGTCGATATGAACAGTTATTGTATAGTTTTCGGTATCCAGTCTCTTGTTAACTCCCTTGCGAAAGGTTCAACTCCTGAGGATGTGGCTGCTGCTGCATGTCACAGTGTGGTGGAACAGATATTCGAACAGCAACTACAGGAAGTCGATGTAAAGGAACCATTGATCCTTGTAGGTGGTTCTTCTTTGATAGAGGGTGTTCCAAAAGCTCTTGGTGAGTTGCTCAAGATCAATGTACTTGTTCCTCCGAAATCTCATCTGATAGGTGCGGTAGGAAGTGCTTTACTTGCATCAGGATACGTGGAGGAGTAATTCTTATGGAAGCTCTTGAGACTTTCATTGTAGAGTCCACTGTTCAGGAGGAAGGTGAGGCATACAGGAGCATAGTCTCTGATATCATTACAGAACTGGTGCTTGGTGGTGCTATCGGAAGGATAAAGGTTGTTGTAAGGCCGGAGGATTCACTTTACCAGATGGCCATTATTTTAAGGGGCAGCCAGCCAACTGTTAAAGTATCTGATATCGGAAGCGTTGAAATTGGCAACATAGCAAAAAAAGAGGTAAAAATCTCCCTGACCGAAGAAAAATATTTACCCGATCTGCTTGAAATGCTATGGGCAAGGTATGGGCGCACAAAGGTCTACCAGCCCGAGAGAAAGACACTTATCATGAATGCAGAAAACCCTTCTGCTGAGATAGAGTTCCTTAAGGATATGGTAGTTGCAGATCCCCGCCGTACACTCCTGTCAAGGTTGGTGGAAATGGCTATAAGGTCTACACCCGAGGGGTTCAGGGTGCGCTATCATTCAATGGATGAAAACAGGTTCGTCTTCGTGGCAAGCGAGGATACCCTGAAACCCGAATGGATACAGGAAGCGCATCAGATGGTCACAGAACTCATGGAGGAGAAATAATGGCAGCGATACTGGAGCCATACATCTATGAGGGTGGTATACACAAGCACTCTCTGCTCACAGAACTTCTGGAGGACCTTGGGGGTTATCTTATTCAGAAAGTCCCTGCAGCCACAGAGGTCACACTTGTCATGCTGATACCCAGGGATGATGTCCACCTTATCGAAGAGCTGGGAAAGAAGCTTCTGGGTAAACTCACCCGTGCACCACTTACAGGTACTGAGATAGCCGTAGTATCCCCTACACTTGCATCCCACCATCTTCCGCACTCTGCATGTGATGTTGCGGAATATCTGCGCAGGGGCGGTGCCAATACGAATATGATAGGACTTGCAAGAGGTATGGGTAGAAGGGTTTCTCTTTCTGACAACTATGAAAGGAAGCTCATCAATGAACATGACCTTGCAGTTTTTTCTTTTGGTACCTTCAGTGATTGTATAAAGAACAAGAAACCAAAATTGCTGGAAGGTGTAACTGTTCCCAAGATCGTTGCAGGGGGACCTCGCGACCTTAAGACCGAAGACGTTGCAAATGCTGACCTGTATATCGGTGGCATCGGCAGGGTTGCCCATCGTATGAGGAAAAGCGGTGAACTGGACTCACTTGACGTTATGACAGAGAAGATTGTTGAAGTAGTTGAAAAGATGCGTGAGGATGTTGCAAAGGACCCTCTTGCCGTACTGCCTGCAAGGGTCATGAAAGAGGTCCATGAGCAGATCCCTGAGATATTCAATGTGCTTTCACCTGCTCCGGTAACGCTTCAGCTTGACGGCTTGCGTGTGAAACTTCCATATGAGGAGTTCCACGAAAAAGTTGAGAACCTTGAGTTCGATGAGGGTTTAAGACTATCTGATATGGCTGTCATCACCCAGTCAAAGATGAAAAATTATATATTGGTCAAGATCAAACGAGAATCTGAGGTAGGATTTACTGCTTAATACTGGCTACTATTAATTCATGTGGTTATTATGGATCTAAAAAGAATAAAAGAGATTCTCGACAAGGAGCCTGAAGAGGCAGTCGAAGATATTCTGGCAGATGTCGAGAAACGATATGGTGAAATTCCGTACATAATCAACTTCATGAAAGATATGCCGGAACTTTTCATATCACGCATGATCTATGAGAACAGTGTCATGCGCGAGTTCAAACGCATGGACCCGAAGACTGTGGAACTTATCTGCATAGCTGTGGCTTCTGCCCTCAGATGTGAACATTGTATGAAGACTCATGTGAGGGTTGCTAAACGGCTTGGTGTTTCCAGGGAAGAGATATTCGATTCGATTCTCATAGCAAGCACCATTTCAACGGCTGCTGTCCTTGCAGAAGGTACACGTTCTGTGGATGCGGAGTTCAGTGAATCCGGCGCAGGAATAGCCAGCTCTAATTGCGCTATATGTAATATCAATTCGGAACTTCCCGAAGAGGATTAAAAAAAGAAATTAATAAAAGGGTGAGCCTGAAACAAGGACACCCACGATATATCCCAGTATCACACCACTGTTCAGGAATGGTAATCCTGCCTGTGGCTTTCCTTTCATTACAAGTATGCTCAGTGCTACAAATCCTATGATCGTTCCTATCATTGCACCGAGAGCAGGGTATGATATGAATCCTATGAAGTTCATTGCTTCATACTTCTGAACAAGGAAGACGTTTGCAGATACTACCAGAATGGTTGGCATTATGGCATCCCCAAGTCCCATGAAGAAAGCCTCTCTTTCCTGTCCATCTTCTTTTTTGAACGAGTCCTCGATGAATGAGTATCTCATGTGTTTTGGGATTATGAACAGTATGGGAAGACGCAGGTCCATAACTCCTTCTGCAAGGTCTATCATGTGTTTTGTCTTGTAAACGGATATTGCATCATATATTGCAAGCAATGACAGAAGTACAAGCACCGGCAGAATGGATAGTGAGATTCCGAAGATGGCGCTGGCTCCTGCTCCTATTATAAGTCCGATTGTGTTGATAACATACCATTCCGGGAACTTGTAGAGCACTATTGTAAGGACGGCTGCCAACAGGCCGGACACAATATTGTTTGTCATTATTGACACATCTGCAAGGGACAGCAAAGCGTAGAACACATAGTACATGGTTGCTCCCACTGCAAGCAATATGACGAGCTGTATTACCCATTGCATATTCCTTTTAATTGCCATCAGCAAGAGAAACGTGAATACAAGGATGACTCCTATGTAGTAGATAGCGTTTGCAGTTGAATCCGGGTCTTCAAATGCCTGCATATCGTTTGCACTCATAGGTGTAGCCAAAAGCAGTGCTGTAATCTGTACTACCAATATTATGCCTGCCATCACAAGCATCGGCGCATAATCTTTAAAACCTGTCTTTTCAGAACTCAAAACTGCAACTCCAAATATATAAATTACCGAATATTATTTAAATATATTAAATGTTTAATCACTATTTAAGATATTCTCTTTTAAAAAAATAGAGTTAAATAATATAAATAGCAAAAAGCCAATATTAGCAATGAGGGAACAGAATGGAAATCAGGGAAATAATATTTTCAGTTGTAATGGTTGTATCTTCCTTTGTATTAACCTATGAATGGCTTGGAAGATTTAAATACAGTCCGGCAAATGCCTTGATCATACTGTCAGCTATGGTTATGGTAGGAGCACTGGCTGGCATGATCCTGTTGGTTGACATGCGCCTTCGTAAGATAGACCATATGCTTGAGGCAAAGGAGCGTTCTTTAAGAATCAATATTCAGAGTGTGGAGAACAATCTGGATTCCAGGGTAAATGAGGTTCTTTTGAGAATGGACGACATAATCGCCTCCATGGACAGAACAAGATATAGGTGATATTATATTTACAATGCCATTCGACATCCCGAAAACCATATTAACTAGGCTGTAGTAGAATGATGAGAAATATTTTCCATCTATAAGAGGTGCGTATATGCGCATTAATTTAGAACCAATAGGTATCATAAAAAAAGCAGGGAAATGTTCCGAGATTCTCATCTATTCTGATTTTGAGCAGCTTGTAAAGAACATGATGTCAAAGTTAGGCAAGAATGATGATGATCAGCATAATCTCGTGATCATTCACAAAAATAAAGATCCAAATGACCTCCACCAGGTGAAGGTCACTAAGACGCATTTCATTGACAGGGTAGGAAATATCCTCAAAGTAGGAAAAATAGATGCAAACGATGATTCCGTCATTGATGTAAGACTCGAATGCAATGGATTTATAACAAGTGAAGCCTGAATCAGGGCTTTTACTGACTCAAATATGATTTTACATGGGTGTTGATATAGGAGATCTCCTTCAGAGGAGCACGATCGAGGTATCTGACCTTTCTTTAGATATAGTAGCGATAGACGCTTTTAACACACTTTACCAATTCTTAAGTATTATCCGGCAGAGGGATGGCACTCCCCTCAAGGATTCGCAGGGTAATGTCACGTCACATCTGTCCGGCATCCTCTACAGGATGACCAACATTGTAGAAGCAGGAGTGAAACCTGTATTTGTTTTTGATGGCAAGCCCCCTGAGTGGAAATCATCCACTATCCGCAAGCGCACCGAAATCCGTGAAAATGCAAAGGTCAAATGGGCGGAGGCAAAGGAAAAGGGGCTTGCAGAAGAGGCATATAAGTATGCTCAGGCATCTTCAAAGGTTGATGCAACTATTGTTGATGATTCAAAGAAACTACTCACTGCCATGGGTATTCCTTTTGTGGATGCTCCGTCAGAAGGTGAGGCCCAGGCAGCTTATATGGTGAGAAAAGGTGATGCTGATAAGATCGCATCACAGGATTATGATTCATTGCTTTTCGGTTCTCCGCTGGTCGTCAGGAACCTTACGGTGTCCGGTAAAAGAAAACTGCCGAAGAAGAACATCTACGTGGATGTAAAACCTGAAGTTATCAATCTTAAGGAAAACCTGGATGAGCTTGGAATAAACCATTCCCAGCTTATCGATATTGCTCTTTGTGTGGGTACTGACTATAATGAGGGACTTGAGGGAGTTGGTCCCAAAACAGCCCTTAAACTCATCAGGGAACATGAGACCATAGAAAACGTACTGAAGGCAAAGGATCTGGAGATTCCTAATCTTGAAGATATCAAGGAGTTCTTCAAATCTCCTGATGTGACTGATGATTATTCTCTGAAATGGAACAAACCTGATTCAGAAGCAGTAATCTCTTTCCTCTGCGGTGAACATGATTTCTCAGAGGACAGGGTTACAAAGGCTCTGGAACGCCTCGAAGCTTCATCCGGAAGCGGCCAGAGCACTCTTGACAAGTGGTTCTAGTCCTGTTAATCCTGTTTCACAATAAGTGAGATTCCTGTCATCTGTGCAGGCTTCTCTATTCCAAGTATGTCCAGCATTGTAGGAGCTATGTCTGAAAGTTTTCCATCCCTTAATGCTATTCCTTCCTCGCTGCTTACCAGAAGGCACTTCACAGGATTGGATGTATGCGCAGTATGTGGTTTTCCTGTGTTGTAATCTATCATTTTCTCCGCGTTACCGTGGTCTGCTGTAATTATGGCAGCACCGCCTTTTTCCAGTATCGCATCGATTATCTTTCCCACACACCCGTCAATGGTCTCGACGGCTTTTACGGCCGCTTCGACGATACCTGTATGTCCCACCATGTCCATGTTGGCAAAATTAAGGATAATTACTGAATAATCATCATGGAGTATTTTCCTGAACAGCTCATCGGTTACTTCATAGGCACTCATTTCAGGTTTAAGATCGTATGTGGCAACATCGGGTGATGGTATGAGGCATCTGTCCTCTCCAACATTCGGCTCTTCCACGCCGCCATTGAAGAAAAAGGTCACATGTGCGTACTTTTCAGTCTCAGCTATACGGAGCTGTTTCTTGTTGTGTTTGCTCAGAACCTCTCCAAGAGTGTTTTCAAAACTCTCAGCAGGGAATGCTATTGGAACATCGAGTTTCTCATCGTACTCTGCCATGCACACATAATGGACTTCAGGTTTTGCCTTTCTCTCAAAGCCATTAAAATCCCTGTCAACAAGTGCATATGTCATCTGTCTTGCCCTGTCAGGACGGAAGTTGAAGAAAATAACAGCATCTCTGTCTTTTATCGTCGCAACGGGCTTTCCTTCCTTATCTGTGATGACGGTTGGTTTGACGAACTCATCATTCTCGCCCCTTTCATATGCCTGGCTGACAGCTGACACTGCATCCTCTGCAAAGATTCCCTCACCATTTGTGAGTGCGTTGTATGCAAGTTCTGTACGTTCCCAGCGTTTGTCACGGTCCATAGCATAATACCTGCCACAAACTGTTGCGGTCTTTGCTATACCTGTGCTGCGGCAGAATTCCTCATGAGTTTTCATGTCCTCAAGAGCGGTCTGCGGGGGAACGTCTCTTCCATCCAGGAATGCGTGGATGTAGACATTTTCAACCCCTTCTTTTTTTGCCATTTCCACAAGGGCTCTCATGTGGTCTATGTGACTGTGTACTCCACCGTATGAGAACAGTCCCATAAGGTGCAATGAGGAGTCATTATTTTTCACATGCTCCATGGCTTCAAGAAAAACCGGGTTTTTGAAAAAAGAACCATCTTTTATGGATTTGTTGATGCGTGTGAGGTCCTGGTAAACGATCCTGCCTGCACCAATATTAAGGTGCCCTACTTCTGAGTTACCCATCTGTCCTTCTGGAAGCCCGACACCTTCTCCGGAAACTTCGATAAAACAGGAAGGATATTTTCCAGATAAAGAGTCAAGTACCGGGGTTCTTGCAGCCATTATCGCATTGCCATGCTCTTCATGGGTGTATCCCCAGCCATCCAGTATCATCAGTAAAAGAGGTCCTTTCTCATGTGACATGGGTTCAGAATTGTTCTGATGGTTTTTAAATGCGTTGTATTATGAGGTCAGGATGATGTGATATTCTCACCCATAATTGTCAGTATTCTGAGCTCCTTTATCACCATCACGAAAGTGAGCAAGAATGCAAGGCTATCTGATAATGGAAATGCCATCCACACGCCTGTCAGCTGGAAGAAATGCGGAAGTATTATCACAAGAGGTATCAGGAACAACAGCTGTCGGCTCATGGCCAATAAAAAGGATGGACGTGCTTTTCCGATAGCCTGGTAAAGGGATGCACCTACTACCTGAAAACCTACAAGCGGGAGTGCCATTACCATTATGCGTGTTGCATACTTGCCGGATGATATCAACTGCTGATCAGTGGTGAATATACTGAACAATTGTTCCGGGAATACGAGAAGCAGTATGAATCCCAGGATTGCCATTGTGGTTGTGACAAACATTGAGAGTTTCACTGATTCTATTACCCTGGAAAAGTTCTTTGCACCATAGTTGAACCCGACTATCGGCTGCAATCCCTGTATGATTCCGTACATTGGCATAAAAGTGAACATGAACAAACGGTTGACAACACCAAAAACGGCGATTGCAACATCTCCTCCCCCATAGACCAGGAGAACATTGTTCAAAACAATTACCATAAGGCTGCTTGATGCATTCCTTGCAAGGGGTCCCATTCCAATTGAAATGCTTTCCCGGGCGATATCCCATTTAGGCATCAGATTTTTTGTATGGAATCGCAGGCTGGAGTTGCCAGAGGCAAAATACCATACGATGAATAAGGCTCCTGTGACCTGGGCAAGAACCGTTGCAATGGCTGCTCCCTTCACTCCCAATCCAAAACCGTACATGTACAGGGGTTCGATCACAATACCCAGTTTATCGGCAAGAAAATTGAATTCTATGTATCCAGAGTTGAAGATAAAGAACGGGTCAAGTATGATATTCACAAGGGCTGATACCAGCATGGTATACATTGCAACTTTAGCATTCCCTTCTGCACGCACGACATTGTTCATTGCAAGTGCGAACATGAAGAATATGGCCCCGTAGAGTATCACGCTGAGGTATTCTGTGGCGTATGGCAGAATTGTGTCAGTAGCCCCGAACAACCGCAGAATGGGTGTGATGAATATGCTTCCAGCTATGCAGATGACCGCACTTGTTATCAGGACAAGGGACAGCACGTTTCCCATTACATTTTCAGCCCTGTCTATATTCCTCTCACCAAGACTTCGCGAGATAATAGAAGCACCGCCAATACCAATGGCAAGCGCAATAGCCATGACTATCATCATGATAGGGAACGCAACTGCAATCCCTGCGATACCCTGTACGCTGCTCTCTCCGAGTGCCTGGCCTACAAAAACGGTATCTACCAGGTTATACAGAGCCTGGACTAACATTCCTATCGTGGCGGGTGCGGATAGTTTGAAAAGGAGTTTGCCTATGCTTTCATCAGCCAAGAGTCTACTTCGTTCGTGCAAATCATGTGCCTTCTTTCCTGGCAAACAGGATGGAACTAATAGACTTGATCGATGTATTTATCCCTTTTCTTCCGATGCATTTGAAATGCAGTTTTCCAGATTCTTTGAAAGATTCTCTGCTTTCTAATTTATGCTGTTCTTATATGTTTGAGCATCAGGTTGAACAGAAGCAAGAGGTTTGTTTCAAAAAAGATGATCTCACTGTCACTTCTATCCTTTCTGCTTGCATTGAGCAGGGTGAACTCAAGGTCTTTTTCAGCTTCCATACGTATTCTTGAATATGGGTCAGGACTTTCACGTCTTTCAATTGATATGGTCTTTGCAACTGTAAAAGGATCCAGGTATTTATTGACCCAGCAATTCAGTTCTTTTCTGTATCTTGCAGTGAGTGCCATGTTCCTTATTCTTTGAAGTGCACTCTGCTTGTTGTCTTCATAGTATGTGATCCAATCCGACATTCTATTACCCCTTTCATTTTACCCAAAATGATTAAACAAATCCCATGTATTAATTTGTCAGTTCAGTAATATTAAATATCTCCGAAACAATATTTCTATTTATTTGTTAATATCTATTTTATGTTTCAACATTTGTGAATTGTTTGCAGATCACGTCATCTATTTATGCCAATATGGTCACTTTTTCATAGGGAGTTAAAAATGGAAGAACCTATAAAGAAGACCGATGAGCAGTGGAAGGATGTATTGACTAAGGACCAGTTCATCGTACTGAGACAGAAGGGTACAGAAGCGCCTTTTACAGGTAAGTATTATGCGAACAAAGAGAAAGGCACCTACCTGTGTGCAGCATGCGGACAGGAGCTATTCAGTTCGGATACCAAGTTCGATTCAGGTACGGGATGGCCCAGTTTTTTCAAGCCGATATCCGAAGATAGGGTAACACGCAAAGAGGACAACAGTCATTTGATGGAGAGGACCGAAGTTGTCTGCAGCAGGTGCGGAAGCCATCTTGGTCACGTTTTCAATGATGGGCCTGCGCCCACAGGAGAACGGTTCTGTATGAATTCCATATCACTTGATTTTAAAAAAGAGGATTAAAAGTTTGATCTAAAATTAGTTTGAGGCTAAAAAGCCTCAAAAACCTTAAGCCTTATGGCTTAGATTTACCTGACTGTTACTGTAAGTGTCATGTCTGGGACATCTACTACACTGAAAGTATAAGTGCCGCTTTCAGTGAATGTGTATGTAAACACATCGTTTGAATCCATTTCCTGGTCTTCAAAGAGACCATCATCACTGACAAGCACATAGGTGTTCTGTGGTTTATAGTTTCTCCAGGCTATGGAATCCCCTCTGTTGATTTCAAGTTCAGAAGGTTTCATCATACCGTAGTATTCCATCCTGACGGCGTAATCCTGTGCTTCACCAACTATGGGCTCGGAGTCTATCGCTGCATCTTCTGGTGTAGTTTCTTCTGTTTCTTCTACTTCATCCACCACAGTATCTTCTGTATTATCGGCACATCCGCTCACAAGCACGCCTGCAAGCATTATTATTGTAATCAATATCAGCCATTTTTTTGTCATATTTTACCACCCTATTCTATTTTGTTTCTGTAATTATTGTTAAATTAGCCTTTCCCGGTTATATATCATATTTGGTTCAGGAACTGCTTTTGGGGATACATTTATACGGCATATCGCAAAATAAAGGCTATGGACACATCCCTTATATTTTTTATGTATTTGCTGCTGATGAATATAGTAGCATTTTCCCTGATGGGAATTGACAAAAGGAAAGCTAAAAAAAATGAGTACAGGATTCCTGAAAAGACTCTCTTCCTGTGGGCAATTGCCGGTGGAAGTCTTGGTTCTATTGCAGGGATGTATCTTTTCCGTCACAAGACCAGACATCCCAGTTTTCAGATAGGAATGCCTTTGATCCTGTTGGTTCAGATATACGTTTTTATTCGTTTTCTGATCCCGCTTTATGCTCTGAGCTGATACGTGAGGCGGAGTTCAGAACTCCAGCCTTTCCATTTCCTTTAGTATTTTCGGAGTGAAATCCGTGAAATTCTGTATTCCGCCAGTCCATGCTGCGATCATCATAGCATCCTTGACTTCCTGGGCAGTTGCGCCAAACTTCTTCAACCTCTGGAGTATCTTTACGGCACTCTCTGTCTTCAGGTTAGAGCAGGCTATGGTAAATACGAGTAAATGCTTGTCTTTTTTGGAAAGCCCGTTCTCCCTTTCAGCCCACACAGCAGTGTAGAATCCCGCCAGAGCATCTGAGAACCCTTCATCCAGTTTCTTTGCATAAACCACGGACCTTGGCTGGAATCCCTTGACATCCAATGCATCATTTGTTTCTTCTGACATATTTATCAATAGAGATTTAGCAGGAAACGATTTAATGCTTTCTTTGGAGATTCTTTTTGTATGCAGGATATGGGTGGTTTTTCTGAAGTGCAATTATGTGCGATAGCTGCCAACATCGAACTTTGATTATTAGATTATGTGCTGAATGTCTTGCTTTTCTGAGATTTCAGGTTCATAATAGAAAACTTTTAATTCAGGTGCAGAGTAACTTTCATCATGTCTCTTGAAAACTACGGGGTTCTGAAAGGAAGGCCAAAGGATTGTAAATGTGGAAAGGGTAAAAGTTCCCATTATCAGGTACTTGTGCACGATGGGAAAAATGAGCATCGTGTTGCCGTTAATGTAAGTTCAAGGGTAGATCCTTCCGAGCTGCTGTATTTCGTAGATGACAATTTCAGTCACCCGATTACTGATAAACTTCAAAACCTCGAAATGGGGTATAAGAGGCTTGACAATACTTCAAGGGAGATACGTCTTGATTATGTCCGTGGTGGACTCTTTGACGTGTCGAAGATGGTACCTTTAAAGTGCGATATTCCAGGTCCTTCAAATGACCTCAATGAACTCATACAGAAATACGTGAAGCAAGCTGTCAGCATGAGCAGCAGCATGATATATGCTTTCGGTGAAAGATGGGGTCCTGAATCATTTCTGCCGGACAGCTTTTTTGGTTTCAGGCCTGGCAGCGGTATCCATGATATCCATATGAATCAGGGAAATTCTCCAAAGTGGCAAGGCGACGATGCTCCTAATCAGGACGGAGGCCTGCTGATCCATTTGCCGGAAGAGAACAGGTGGGTAGCTATTTTCCTGGCCTTCCAGTCCCAGTGTTTCAATACAGATGATCTGACCGGTCATTGCCTGCCTGATGGGAAGAAGATCACTTCAGAACCATGTGATGAATCCAAGATCACACCTGATGTCACTGTTCCTGCCGGCTCTGTCAAGATCATTGCAGCACTTGTAGACCCAATAGGTGTTGATACGGGCAAAGAGGCCATAACCCTGTTCAACGCCTCTCCCGAAGATATCAATCTCGATGGCTGGTACATTCAGGATGGTCCGGGAAGAAAATCATTACTCAAAGGTGAGATAAGCACAGGTTCAGGCACACGCATACTACTTTCAGGAAAAGGTGTAATACTCTCCAATAATGGAGGACAGCTCAGCCTGTATGATAACAAGGGTGCATTGAGGCAGGAGGTAAAATATACCGGCAGGGAAGTCAGGTCCGGCTGGACCATTGTCTTCTGATCGTACTCTGCCCTTTCTTTTCTTTTTTTACTGGTAAAAGTTGATTCTCTGATCTGTTTTCACGTTGTCAGTCTCTTATATAACAACGGCAGCGTCTCAGGTAACATAAGAGCGTCATCGATTATTGTGTATCCGACGTCAGAAAAGATATTATCGAGGTACTCTCCCGGATTCCTGTCGACAGTTATACAGAAGAAGTGCATTCCACGAGCTCTTCCTTCACTGATGGCAACCCTTGTATCTTCCTGTGCAAGGTCACCCTGATAGGAATCTTCCCCCTTTGACCTGTCATAGGGTTCGCCGTCGGAGAGCAGTACAAGCATCTTTGTCCTTGCGCCTGCATGCTCCAGTTTTTTAATGGAATGGCGAATGGCAGGACCAAGGCGTGTATTGGATGCAGGTTGAAGAATACTAATTCTGCGTGCCACATTATCTGAGAGTTCTTCATCGAATTCCTTGATGACAAAATACTCAACATCATCCCTGCTCTTTCCGGAAAATGCATAGATGGCATAATTGTCCCCTATGCTCTCAAGCGCCTGGCTCATTATTATCAGGGAATCCTTTTCAACATTCAGTATGCTCCTGCCGTCAGCACCAAGGATCTTGCGTGTGGAGGCACTGACATCCATGAGGAAAAGGGTTGCCACGTCTCTTTCGTGTTTGTCCCACCTGAGATACAGTCCTTCATCGGGGTTTATTCCGCACTTCTTTGCGATGAGCGAGTCTATGAAAGCATCGATGTCAATTTCAGTTCCGTCATTTTGTCCTTTCATCCTGTGAAAAGCTTCAGGTTTCATCAGGCTGAACGTGTGCTTCAGGAGGGATATCTCATTCCCGTAGCGTTCCATTGCTTTTGTATAGTAAGATGTGGAGCCGCCGATAGGTTCTATTTCATTGACCGTACTCCAGTCCGACCTGTAATCGTTGATAACTGAGTCCCACTCATCATATTTGTAGCTTCCAAGCACTCTCCAGTTATTGTCCAGATTATGTGTGGGTTTCTCGGTAGCTTTTTCTTTAGGCCTGTTCTCCTGGGCAGTGAGGTCCGTCTCGGTTTCGGGAATGAAAATCTTAATGACATTCTCAAAAGGCTTTGTCATCATCGGGTCCTTTGACCCGGTAGCACCGATATCCATGCCTCGGTAGCCTATGTTTTTTAACATTTCATATTCTACCGGTTCAAGAGGGCCAAAATATCCGTCAAGCACGGCATATATCTCAAAAGCAGTCTCAAGTGCTGATAATGTGCTTGAATCTTCCCTGAATATAGTATCTTCAAGGATTTCCCTTATCTTGTCCAGAATCTCCCTGGTAGTTTCACTTATGTTAAATGCAGGCTCATGTCCGGTAGATATCCACAACAATGCTTCCATGAATTCTTCAAGTCCGCTCTTTGGTGCAGGTCTCACCAAAAGCATCTTATGTCGTACATTTTCAAGGTCAGAACGCACACCCCGGTAGTGGTCCATTATCATGTACTCAACACGAGCATCCTCCAGAACTCCCAATATGGTTGCTGCCAGTATCTGGTTGGGTAAAAGTGAGAGTATATCGATGATATCGATCGGTTCCTTACTCTGGGTATCCGGTGAAAACCCTTGATCTTCTTTTTGAATTGGATACTTTGTACTGATCTTTTCCATAAGAACAGCAGCATTTTCATGAGTAATATCCATCGAGCTGAAACGGATGTGACCAACCTCATGCATCACACTGAGTTTGTAGATCTTGAAATTTTCTTCAATGTCCTCGTATATCCTCATCTTTGGTGCAAGATATATCGTATTTCCCGCAATGATCGGATTCATATCCTGTGTTTCTACCTGAGGCGGCAGTGTTGCCATTGAACGTATTATAAAATTAGTATTTGATAGTCCAAGAGCATAGTATCTCAATACGTTTGCCACTTTTTTGAGAGTAATTGAGCCGGTAAGTTCTTCTATGAATTCATTGGAGCTTTTCGATTCAAGTGAGAAATAAGCCTTTCCGGCAGGTGCTTTATCTTCAATGTTCTCCAGTCCTTTCAAAGCCCATTCTTCCAGCTCACTGATGTCCAGCTTTTCCAGTATTGGGGAAGAGTGTGAAAAGTAATCTATTGCCAGTTTTCTGTCCTTTGCATAGATCTTCATCCCTATATCTGCCCACTTACCTGCATTTTCAGGTTTTGTATTCCCTACAAAAAGACCAAGATCTTTAAAGAATGCACTGGCAAGAGCACCCTCTTTTCCAAGAAGCCGATTTGCTATCCTGAATATCTCATCATGGTATTGCGGAGATATCTTGCTTAAAGCCTGAACGGAGTTTCCAAAATAAGCAGAAGCTAAAGCCGGATTCTGTATTCCTATTCCTTCTCCTGTGCCAGCCCATTCATCGAACATTTCTGATGTGAACAGAATATAAGCCTCTGAAGCATTATCAAAATAAGCAGGAACGCATTCAGGCTGTATATCTGCAAGCTGAATGCCCCTGTCTATCAGTAATGATCTGATATCCCGGTCTGTATCCTCAGAATATTTTCCAAGTGCAAGGCTTGCCTGAATGAAAGTCCTGAGTGCCTTTTTGTTATCCGTGAAAGAGGCTATGCCCTTGTCTTTCCATTCTTCCACTTCAGTCAGTTCCAGCTTGTCGGGATATTGTGTAATGGTATTCAAAAACAACTTTGCACTTTCGTTATCTGTGCTTGCAAGGTCAGTCGCAATATCCATGAGGAAGACAAGATCATGTTCATCAGCAGTCTCCATTATTTTTCCTGCATTCCTGAACAATGCCATTGCAGGCGCTTCACCGAATTCCAGGATCATGTCCATTGAAACGAGGAGTTCTTTTCTCCTGTGTGGCGGGACCGATGGAAGTATCTTTCCTGTCAGGTTTATGAGTTCTATGGCAGTGAGCCAGTGGCTTTTGCTGATGCTTTCTGTGATATGGCAGAATAGAGTGAATTCTTCGGTTGTGAGTAACGAATTAAGCTGGATGAGGTGTTCAAAATAAGCTTCTGAAACCTTTATGTTGATAGTTCCAAGTTCCTTTCCTGTTTCTACAAGTGCCTGAAACCGTCCCGGTTCTGCGGACACGACCACCTTTCCAGTGTGTTTAAAATATGCAATTGCCATCCATTTGTTCTGTTCGGAGAGGGCTATGCCTGTGTTCGTCCAGTTTTCAAGAAGTTCCAGACCACCTTTTTTGATGATCGGCATTGATGAATCAAAGAATCCTTCACAACAGGAAACACTCAGTTTTGAGATGTTCCTTGCAAGGGAGAGCCAGTTCTCAAATTCATTTTTTCCGATGGACTTGTAAACTCCGGGAGCAGCACCCAGATAGGCTATGAGCACCCTCATGCCACGTTTGAAGGCACCTTTCCCGGCGTGAAGCACTGCTTCCAGCTCTTGATCATCTAAATCTTCAAAACCTGCTGCCAATCTGGAAATATCAGAACTGTCGACGGAACCGGTAAGTTTTGGAAAATGAGATGCTATCAGTCCGCTTATCTTTTCCATTGTGGCAGGTTTTTGTTCACTTCTGTCTTCTGCCGGCGTATTATTCACTCCATTATAGCGGCAATTATCTCATCGATGCTTCTCTGCAGATCAGGATTATCAGTAATTGGTTTTGCCATTGCTATCCTGCAGGCTTCTTTAGGCTCTATTCCCTCACGGATGAGCTTGCCGGCATAGATCAACAGGCGTGTGCTTACTCCTTCCTCGAGTCCGTGGTGTTTGAAGTTCCTGATGCTCTGCCCGATTTCCACAAGCAGGCCTGCTGTTTTCTCATCGAGCTGGCTTTCGTGAGCCACTATCTGCTTTTCCAGCTCAGCAGGCGGGTAATCAAAATCAATTGCAACAAATCTCTGTCTTGTGCTCTGTTTCATGTCCTTGATTATGCTCTGGTAACCGGGGTTGTATGAAACTGAGAGCATGAACTCTTTCGGTGCCTTAACTATTACTCCAAGCTTGTCGATAGGGATTATGCGCCTGTCGTCGGTGAGCGGGTGTATGACAACTATGGTGTCTTTCCTGGCTTCCACCACTTCATCAAGATAGCAGATAGCTCCACCCTTTACAGCTTTTGTGAGAGGTCCGTCACTCCACTCCACGGATTCTCCCTTGATAAGAAAACGTCCCACAAGGTCTGTTGCAGTGAGATCCTCATGGCAGGCAATTGTAATCAGCGGACGCTGTAATTTCCATGCCATGTACTCCATGAACCGTGTTTTTCCACAACCGGTTGGTCCTTTCAGGTTCACCGGTAGCAGGTTCTTGTAAGCGGCTGTGAATATCTCCACCTCGTTGCCCACAGGTACGTAGTAAGGTTCTTCCGTTATCAGATATTCATCAACAGGCAGCTCCTCAGATAAAGCACATTTTATTGCCATGGCACAATTCCTCTTATGATAGTATTCTATCCCGTTCTAATTTATATCTGCTGTGCAGGGAGCTGTAGTTATGTTTATCTCTCAATTTGATGGGAATTGATAGTTTTTGATAAACGAGATATAAATACTCCTTCAATATCTGCAACATAAAACTATTTCTATTGAGCCGTGAAATATCATAATGGGGTCTGTTTGTGAAAAGTGGAATAATGTTCTTTTTTGTTCCCATAACTTTGTTTTTAGCGACATATGTGCCGATGAGCAGTCGTGGCTGAAAAGTGACTTGATGTTGATTGCTAATTGAGGTCATACAATGGTCTTCAGGGACAGAAAGGACGCAGGTGAAAAACTTGCTCGTAAACTGGAAAAGTATAAAGATAAGGGTGTATTGGTGCTGGCCATACCACGGGGCGGTGTGGAAGTCGGTTGTGAGGTGGCAGAGTATCTTCATGCATCCTTTTCACTTCTGGTGACAAGAAAGCTGCCATTTCCCGATAACCCGGAAGCCGGGTTCGGGGCTATTGCTGAAGATGGAAGCGTCTTCATTTTCAGGGAAGCATCAACGTGGCTGTCTCAGAAGCAGATTGACGAGATTGTAAGTGAACAGTCAGAAGAGATACGCAGGAGACTGCAGGTTTTAAGAGAGGGCAGACCTTTGCCGGAAATCGCTGGCAGGACGGTAATACTGGTCGATGACGGCCTTGCCATGGGTTCCACTATGCGGGCTTCGATAATGTTATGCAGAAAGAAGAATGCTGGACAAATAGTGGTTGCCGTACCGGTTGCGGGCAGGGAGGTTGCGAAGGACATCGGTAATATGGTTGATGACATCGTGGTGCTGGAAACTCCCGCGAATTTTATGGCCGTTGCCCAGGTTTATAGTAACTGGTATGATGTTTCGGATTATGAGGTACTGGAGATTATGAGGAAAGGTTGCAATAAATGAAATTCAACCCGGATTCGAAAATCACAAACATCTTTATAGCTTACCGCTCAAAACTTTTAATCAGGGACTGGCCAATAAATAATCAAACAAGGAGTGGTAACTATGGTCACAGAGGAAGAAGTAATAGGTGTCCTGCGGGAATGTTACGACCCCGAGATACCCATTAACATTGTAGACCTGGGTTTTGTTAAGGGAATTGATATAGAAGGCGACAATGTGCACATCAAACTCACCCTGACAACCCCTGGCTGTCCGATGCACAGGACAATAGGTGATGATGTCACGCAGAAGGTTCTGGGTATTGAGGGTGTAAAGGATGTTGAGGTAGAGTTCGTATTCGATTCTCAGTGGACCCCGGAAGAAATGTCAGATGAGGCTAAGACGAAATTGGGTTTTGATGATAAGTGAGGATGATTTTTGCATTCGGAACACGAATGTTGAAAAAAAAGGTCTGATTAGTTTACCTATGCGGATTCTATGTTTCATAGTAGCCACTCTTCAATCAGGTGCACAATAAATAGAAAATGGTAGTCCCGGGCGGATTCGAACCACCGTCTTCGGCTCCAAAGGCCG
Organism: Methanolobus sp. UBA32; assembly: GCA_002507205.1. Taxonomy (GTDB): domain Archaea; phylum Halobacteriota; class Methanosarcinia; order Methanosarcinales; family Methanosarcinaceae; genus Methanolobus. The sequence continues at coordinate 58,247 of DAZF01000027.1, forward strand.
AAAGGATTGACCACTACCCTACGGGACTACAATGATTAGCAGAATAAATGCATAATAATACTTATTTGTTATGCAGGACAGCCGGTTTGGCTGTCACATTGCAATGATCAGCGTCAGCAGATCTCTGTCATCAAGTACATGCTCAAGGCCAGCTCTCTGGCCGGGGTGCTTTGCTGATGTGCCCCATACCTGTGAATATCTGAACTTTCTCCTGAAATCACGGTGCAGGTGGTCACATACATCTCCCACCGTAGTTCCTTTACGTACAATGAGAGGTTCTTCCATATCAGCAGGTCCGCCCTGTGGTTTAAGGTAAATGCGGATGAAGTCCAGTGCATCGTATATCAGGTCCTTGACAGCCTCAAGGTTCTCTTCCTTGTCAGCCGAGATATATGTAGCATCAGGATATTCAGATTTGCATTTCTTCAGCACATATTCATCTGCCATATCCACCTTGTTCACAACAACAACGGCAGGTATGTACACTCTGTTGCCCATGATGACATCTATCAACTGGTCAACATCGATGCTTTCCCTGATGAGCACATGAGCATTGTGTATCTTATATTCGTTAAGTATCGCCTTGATAAGGTCTTCTGTAAGTTCAAGATCCTTGGTACTGCTAATTGTGACGCCACCACGGTCCTGCCTTTTAATAACAACATCAGGTGCCTTCTGGTTAAGGCGTATGCCTGCATCGTAAAGCTCCTGAGTAAGGACTCCGTGGTGGTAGTTCTGGAACACATCCAGCATGAATACCACAAGGTCACAGTTCCTGACAACCGAGATAACTTCTCGTCCACGCCCTCTTCCACTGGCCGCTCCTTTGACCAGTCCGGGTACGTCAAGTATCTGTATAGTTGCATTTTTATGTTCAAGCACACCCGGAATTACGTCCAGGGTTGTGAACTCATAGGCACCGACCTCTGAATGAGCATCGGTGAGCTTGTTAAGTAAAGTGGATTTTCCCACAGATGGAAATCCTACAAGCGTGACCGTGGCATCTCCTGACTTTCTCACGGAGTATCCTTCGCCACCGCCCTTGCTTGCAGACTTCTTGACAACCTCATCGCGAAGGCGTGCCAGTTTCGCCTTCAGCTTACCGATGTGGTGGGATGTTGCCTTATTGTAGGGAGTCTTCTTGATCTCCTCTTCTACTTCCTGTATATCCTCATGTATTCCCATTTGCAACCTACCATAACGTCAAAATAAAAAAGGTTTTCCTGATTTTTATAGACTGGATTAACGTCAAAAGGAGGATATTATCCTGCCGGTCATTTCATATGTATACATCCCGGTTGGAAGTCTTTTTGAAAATTCTTCAGACCGAAGTGCAGTCAGGAATATCTGTATCTCTTCAATATCAAGCAGGTCTTTTCGTATCACAAAATCAAACTCATCCTCAGCAACGGAGATGAATTCAAGTCCTGCTTCCTCTGCCGCAGCCCTCAGCCCAAAACCAACATCTGCCTTCCTGCTTTTCACAGCATCACAAACAGACCTGTGGGTCTTTGAACCTGAATTATAACCTTTCAGGCTTTTTATGAGCTCGGTCCGGGAGGTGCCCATATTCTCTGCAAGTATTCCAAGTTCCCTGTCCAGAAGTGCCCTGGTCCCTGATCCCCGGTTCCTGTTGATGAGTTGCAGGCCGGTTATATCCTTCAGTCCATGTACATGGTTGTCAGGATTGAATATAAGTCCCTGCTCGCGCCTGTATCCCTTGACCAGCACTACATCTTCAAGATTCATTTTTGCTATGACCGATGAATTGTAATTACCTTCGCTGTCAACCATGTTCACACAGGCAATATCGGTAGTGCCGCCTGAAATGGCTGTAAATCCTGCACTTGAACCCATTTTCAAAGTCCTGAAAACAAGTCCTGTCATCTCTTCAAGCAGGTCTGTTCCCGGACATTGTCCTCCTACGAACATCAGGTCGGGACTTCTCACGTTGCCGAACATGGTGACCTCTACTTCAGAACCTGCTTCAATGTATTCGGTATGTGCTCTTATCTCTATTATTCCGTCAGCATCCGAAAGTGTAGTTATTGCTCCTGATGTCTTGTCAGCAGGGTACGCTTTCCCCCTGACCACACCTACAGGGAGCAGCTCTTCCCTTCCGCCTGAGCGGATGCCGGTTCCCATGACAGCAGTAACCTTTGTCTTAAAAGAAGGCTTAATGCCAAGTGAATTGTATATTATCGGGGCCACGAACTCATTGAAAATACTGAGTGCGGATGTTGGGTTTCCTGGCAATCCGATGGTTGGCACATTTTCGATCATGCCAATAACAACTGGTTTTCCAGGTTTGATGGCAATTCCGTGGGTAAGTGTTTCCCCCTTTTCCTCAATGATCATATACATGATATCGCCAACACCAGCAGAAGTACTTCCTGATGTCAGGACGATATTACATTCATTGATCGCTCTTTCAAGGGCCTCTTCCATCAATGCTGCATTATCTGGTACAATCCCGTATATCCGTGCAGTTCCTCCACATTCTTCTATTGCTGCTGCGATGGCATAGGAATTAGCGTCATATATCCTGCCTGCTTCCAGTGCTTCTCCGGGTTTGATAAGCTCATTTCCGGTTGATATTATCCCTACAGGTAATCTCTTGACAGGTACATCATTCATGCCTATGGAAGCAAGTACTCCGATTTCACGGGAACCAATGCGTGTGTTCTTCCTCAGGATCCTTTCACCTTTCATGATATCGGTTCCTGAACGCATGATATTCTCGCCAATGTGCACTGGCTGGTAAACAAGAACAGAATCACCTGTTTGCTTCGTACTCTCAACCATGACAACAGCATCAGCACCATCGGGAATCGGTGCACCTGTGGATATCTCTATAGCCTCTCCATCGTCAACAAAGAACTTATCTGTGCAACCTGCCGGAATAGAGCCGATACATCTCAATTCCTGTGGCTCCGGTTCACTTGCCTGATAGGTATCTTTTGCCCGGATAGCATACCCGTCCTTGATCGAACGGTTGAATGCAGGCACATCCACACCAGAAGGTATGTCCTCTGCTATGATGTATCCTACTGCCTTATCGATTGGTAAAATAATAATATCTGGCTGGACTCTGATCTGTTCAACCAGTTTCCTTGCATCCTCTACGGATGTTAGATCTCTGAATTCCTTGCGTTCCATTCTGTTCGGTCTACTTTTTGTCAAGATAGCCTATAAGCGTTTTGTTAAGTGTGAACACCCTTGAAGCAACATACCAGAGTCCCATCAAAAATATGATCCATGTTGCAATTGAGAGTAATTTCAGATTGTGTGTGTCATCGAGTGCTTCAAATATGATAACAAGAGTAACAGGCATCAGAAGTAAGATTGCCATCACGGAATCGTTCAGGTATTTCAGGTTCTCCATTATTACTCTTTCTTTTTCTTCATTTTCCATTCTTAAACCTCATATATTCTAGGTTTCAATATAATATTATAAAAATATAATAGGTTACTGGCCTAATACCTAATTAATGTTTTGAAGAAATAAAAAAGAAGAAAGGAAATGAAGAGTTAACTCTTCATTTTAAGGGAAAATAGGAGTTCCGGTGGTTGTGGTTATGTGCTCAAAAGCTGCGACCATCTTTCCGGTAATTGGTCCAGGTTTACCGTCACCTATTGGGCGGCCATCAACCTTTACAAGAGGTGCAGCTTCTGCTGCTGTTCCTGTGACGAATATCTCATCAGCAGTGTAGAGGTCAAACATTCCCAGGTTTTCAACGTGGGTCTCAATTCCCATGTCTGCAAGCAGTTCAATTGCTGTTGCCCTGGTTATGCCCTTGAGGTTGTTGATCGTTGGTGGGGTGTAAACCTTTCCGTTCTTGATAATGAATATGTTATCTCCTGATCCTTCGGAGAGGTAACCGTTCTGGTCGAAGAAAATTGCCTCGTCTCCTCCCTTCTCATTTGCCTCTATCTTCGCAAGGATATTGTTCAGATAGTTCAGTGACTTGATATTTGGAGAAAGCGCATCGCAGGAATTTCTCCTGACTGAGACTGTAACACCGGTCAGGCCAACTTCATAAAGGTCGCCGTACATCGCTGCCCATTCCTGGGATATGATGAATACATTTGGTATTGGACATTTTCTGGGGTCCAGTCCAAGGTCACCAACGCCTCTTGAAACGATAGGTCTGATGTAGGCATCTGTAAGGTTATTTTTCCGGAGTGTTTCCAGTATAGCCTCTTCCATCTCTTCCTTGCTTAGTGGTATGTTAAGAGCTATCGCCCTTGCAGAATCATAGAGCCTGTCAACATGTTCACGTAACTTGAAGACACGTCCGTTGTATGCTCTTATACCTTCAAAGACACCATCCCCATACAAAAAACCATGGTCGTAGACGGAGGTTGTGGCTTCTGATTTCGGGACATAGTCACCGTTGTAATAAATCAATAGTTCGCTCATGTGTAAAGCCTCAGCATTGTAATAGTTGTTAGTGTTGATGTCAAACTATTATATATTTCTATTCGCATTCACATTGGTTGTAATTTAAAAAAGTCGGGTGGTCCTTACAAAAGGCTTTTATTCTAGAAAACCTATTTCAGATTCCAGTCAATCGTCAGCGGTCCCGTGGCTTAGCCAGGATATAGCATCGGGCTTCTAACCCGAGGGTCGTGGGTTCGAATCCCTCCGGGATCGCTAATTCTTTAAAACATTCTTCTTTTGCATTTTTGCTTTTCTCTGTGTCATAGAACCGACCGAAAAATGCTTATTCGATGAGTTCCATATAATTGATTGCTGAGTATAGAATGCTCGGAGTTATCAAGACTGCGAGACTATGTTTCAGCTTTCGATTGGCCCATATCAGAGCGATACTCTGAATGGAAAGCGTATACTTGCCGGTCGGAATATTAAGACGTCAAGAGGGTAATAGGGTATTATAATCTTAGTCTTCTCTGTTGCCCTCGCATTACTTCCTTTTCTCATAATCTTTTTATCCGCAGAAGCGGATGCTTTATTATGGACGATTCAACAGGTTCAGACCCCTGCTGTCCTGTCAATTCTTCTTTATGGGACAACAGAATAAATCTGGGATAAAAAACCATTCATAAAGGATTCTGTCACTCAATTATTCCATATTCCATTGCCATTTAGCTTCAAGCGTGTCGTAATGAGGATGTGGCAAAAGGTCCGGGAATCAGATGCCTCTCCTTAAATGGATGATTTTCTCCTGCTTGCCTGCGACCCGTCGTCATGGAAGTCCGAGCTGTACATGTCTGTCACAACAGAAGTTCCTGATGCTGAGAACGTAACAATGTCAGGCACTTTTCTCAGCAGGGTCTTTGATGGTCCATACAAGTCAGTACCAGAATGGATTGAAACCATGGAAAAATACGTTTCAGAAAAGGGATGACTGTGAAGAAACATTACTTTCATTTTGCATATTGCCCCAAATGTGCAAAGAAGTACGGTCACAATATGCAGTAACCTTCACAGAAGTGGAAGAAAAATGAATGGATTTTAACCGTTCAGACCCAGGATATTCTTCTTATCCTTATTTTTTTCTTCTTTCTTTTCATTTTTGCTTGTTTTCACAAATTCAGTGACTTCTTTTAGTCTATGCATATTTGCTTCATCATTTCCCATTTATTTTCCCTCCGGTTTTTAGCCTTTAAGTTATGTAATAATCACTTTGGATAAGTAATCTGGCACAGGTGTGGTTTTCTTTGTTTTTGTGGTATATAGCCTGATATTATATTGTATGGACAATATTTAAATATTAATTCTGTTTAAATGTTGCTAAGAATCTATATGTCAGGGATGAATCATGAAAAATCAAATATTATCAACTAATTTTTTGTTTGCAAGCTTTCTCGTGCTGATATTATTATCAACCTTCGGCAGTGCAACAGGTATTGATCAGGATGCATTTCAAGATTTGAATGAATCATCAGCACCACAATTATCAATAGCACCTCTAAATCCTGCATTCGTCCAATATATGGAAGAATTGGAACAGAGTCAGGATGACGCCTCTGTCCCTGTAAATGCAAACACGGTTACTCTTTCCGGTCTCATATTATCAGACAGTTCTACAAATGTATCCTCTCCTTATCTTTTAAACAGTTTCTCTCTTTTCGAGGATGATGGATCTACTGACGATTTTTCCCATCCAGGCGGATTTATTCCTTCTCCTGTTGATCTTTCCCATCTATCTCCGGTTACTATGGAGGACCTGCTGGCAGATGAGGCATATGGTATGATGGCTTCTGGGTTTGAAGTTACAGGTGAAGTAGGATATCCATCCCGATATGACCTGCGTGATGTCAATGGTGTCACCACAGTGAGGGATCAGGGCCAGGCTGGCAGTTGCTGGGCTCACTCCACACTTGCTTCTCTGGAATCCTATCTTTTCCACAACAGATCAGAAACATGGGACTTTTCCGAGAACAATGTGAAAAATACTATGGTGTACTCAAGTCAGGATGGCTTTGACCGTACTCATAATGATGGAGGAAACAACCTGATAACAGCTGCTTACCTTACAAGATGGGATGGTCCGATAGCTGAATCCGATGATTCATATAATGACCTTTCAGGTGTATCTCCTTCTAATACCACTGTGGCAAAACATGTTCAGGAGATACAGATTCTTCCCGGTGTCAATCATTCAGATAATCTCTTCAAATTAATGATCACTAACTACGGTGCTATCTCAGTATCCATGTGGTCTGACATTTCATATTTCAATTCAGAGAAAAATGCCTACTATTATTATGGTGAGATAAGGGGTACAAATCACGCTGTAACTTTAGTGGGCTGGGATGATAATTTCGACAGGCATAATTTCACTCCTGCTGCTCCAGGGAATGGAGCTTTTGTTGTTAAGAATTCCTGGGGCACCAATTGGGGTGAAGATGGATACTTTTACATATCATATTATGACNNAACGTAATTTCCTGTTCACAGCAGAAAATGTCAGTAACTATGACCACATCTACCAGTACGATCCACTTGGCTGGTGCTACTATTTTGGGTACAACAATAGTACTGCATATGGGGCAAATGTGTTCACTGCAACAACAAATGAGACATTGGAAGCAGTGAGCTTCTATACCGTGGATTCAAATTCATTCTATAACATCTCTGTCTATCTGGACCCTGAAGGTGGTCCAGTCAATGGTTCAGGTCCGGTTTCTTTAAAGAATGGTACTATTCCTCTGGCTGGTTATCATACAATTGATCTTGATAACAATGTTTCACTCAGGACAGGACAGATTTTCTCAGTGGTATTAGAATTTACCACACCTAATTACAATTATCCGATTGCTATCGAAGCACCAGTATCAGGATACAGTAGTAATGCCCATGCTGAGGCAGGGCAGAGTTATATAAGTCACAATGGGACCGAATGGGAAGACATAAACGTATATGATGCAAATGTATGCATCAAAGCGTTCACAACAGAAGAAAAAGAACCTGAAGCAGCATTTGTTGCAGGTACTAAGTATGTCCATGTCAATGAATCCGTAGACTTCCATGATGCAAGTCTTTTCTCCCCGGAAAGCTGGGTGTGGGACTTTGGGGACAGTTCAACATCATCAATCCAGAATCCATTGCACTCTTATTCAGAAGCTGGTTTTTATAATGTATCTCTGAATGTAACGAACTCTGCAGGAAGCAATATCTCATTAAAAAGCTCTTTTGTTCACGTACTTAACTCAACAATTGTTGTCAATGGTAGTGGTAGTGCAGATTTCACAACCATTCGTGAAGCTATTAATGCTGCATCTGATGGTGATACAATAATGGTTGAACCGGGAATTTATAGTGGGAACCTGTATTTGAAAACAGATAACATTAGCCTTGTCTCATCTACTGGCAATCCTGCAGATGTCAGCATAGTTTCACCAGATTCCGGTAACATTGCTATTTATGTCAAAGCAGATAACATCACAATTTCCAATCTCATTGTTAGGGATAGTTCCATTGGTATAGCCGTTGATTCGTCAAGCGGATGTAACATAAGTAATTGTTATACCTCTGGAAATACATATGGTATCTATCTCTATTACTCTCTGGACAACAGTGTATTAAATTGCACTTCAAATGAGAATATCTATGGATTGGAGTTATACGGTTCAGAGTATAATATTCTTAATAACAATTCAATGGATAACAATACCTTTAATTCTTTTTTTGATTCAAATCCCAATGTTGTGGGAATGAGTAATCTGGTTGATGGAAAGCCGATATATTATCTTGTGAACAGTTCGGATCAGGTAATTAATGCAAGTACCAATGCTGGTCTCGTTCATCTAATCAATTGTTCGAACATAACAGTAGAGGATCTGGAAATAAAGAATAACTACTATGGTTTGAGTCTCTACGACAGCAACAATATCACAATCTCAAATTGTACGTCCACAGAAAACAAATATGGTCTTTATTTTGACTCATCAGTTGATAGTACGGTTCAGAGCTGTAACATAAGTGGTATTATCGCTTATGGTGTCTCACTTACGGAATGTAGTGACAATCTGATCTATAATAACTATTTTAACAACAGTAACAATGTCCTTGTTTCCGGTGGAGCCTCCAATGAATGGAACACTGCAATGACAACTGGTAACAATATTATCAATGGAACTTACCTTGGAGGTAATTTCTGGGCAAATCCTTCTGGTACAGGCTGGAGCCAGACACAATATTCAATTGGAAATGGCTTCTGCCCACAATATGAGATAACGGACGATGGCAACAACACTGATCAATTTCCGCTGACATCTAACGAAGAGCAAACGGAAGAAGTTGTTGCAAGCACTTCTCAGAACGGCAATGATGGTATCCATGTCAGGATTGCCACCAGCACCTCTTCTCCTTCAAATGTCGCTGCAATGGATTCAAGTGTTCGTTTTGTAGGTAAAGATATCGAAGTGGAATATGTTTTCACTGATGAGAAAACTCCTGTTACTGATATATGTTTTGAGGCAGAGACCAATGAAGGTTATGTGATGGCAACGGTCAACCTTCTTAATGAACTGCCTGAAAGCTCTCCTGCACCATCGTCGGTAACGGTTTATCAGGGCATGGAAATCGTTCTTGGCGACGAGTATTTCTCATCAGGAATCGGTGACCCAGCAATTGGATTCTCTGTCTCAAAGGAATGGCTTGAGTCAAATGGTTTCGATGAAGCGGACATTCATATGGAGCACTTCTCAGATGTTGTCTGGAACAGATTGCCAACTGTAGTAGCGGGTGAGGATGAAGATTATTTCTATTTTGAAGCGACTACAAAAGGTTTCTCACCTTTCATGATCTGTGCGGATACAATCAATGAGGACACAAATCCCGAAGATATGAATACAGATACTCCAGTGGCTGAAACCATTACCTCTGCAGAAATGAGTGTTCAGGATACTGATAAGGATGAGGGCGATAAGAGATTATTGTTATTGGGTGGATCTATCCTGATAGCAGGTCTGGGTTTGATATATTATAGAAAGAGATCAAAGGAAACATGATCTCTTATCTTTTTTAAGATAAACAAATGTAAGAAATGTTAAAAATGGGATATTTTACTTGAATTGAGGTAGTGTCTGATATCTGATTTCTGTATCGGTGCCAAAAACATGCCTCATATCTGAGATCAGTACGGATTTTGTCATTTCAAGCTCTTCTTTAAGTCCATCCAGATGCTTTCTTTCAGATTCTATATCGCTGTTTGCTGATCTTGAAAGGCTGTGATGGTTTTCAATTTCTCTTTCGATATCTTCCTTTTCCTGATAGATGCTAAGACCATTTAATTCCTGGATAAAAGCTTCTCTATCAGAAAGATACTTTTTTCTCTGCCCGACAAGTGATGATATGGTTTTACTGTCTTCAAGAACCTGTATTTGCTTCAGTGCTTTGTCACACATCTGGTCCTTCAGTCCAAGTTCTCCACTTTCAATCCTGCCTGTAAGTTCTGAGAGAAAAGGACTCAGGTCATATTCAATTGCAGAAGCAGGGTCTTCATTTATGGTTTTGAGTGTTTTCCTGTTTTCAGGAGAAAGCACGCATCTCTCATTCTCATCCTGTTTTTCCATTCTGGAAATGGCCTTTGAAAGTGGTGTGAAAAGTCTTCTTGCTTCAGAAACTGCATCCACGATCTTTGTATCAAGAAGTCTGATCTCAGTTTCAAGTTGCTTTGCTCTTTCAAATTCACTGCTATTCTCAAGTTCTGCCAGCTTTGAATCATATCCTGAGAGTTTACTTTTTGCAGATTCGTGCTTTGTGTCCAGATCAACTATTTTTTTAGTGCTTTGTTCTATTTCCCTGTTGACTCTTTCTATAGTATCTATCTCTCCAGCTATCTTTTGTAATTCACTTACCCTTCCATTACCTTCCATTATCGAGGAATAGAGTTCGTCAAGCGAGTCTTCAAGATCTGCCAGTCCCTGATTTATTTTCTGATGCTCCCTGGGATAAAGTGCTTTTATATAGAGCAGACTTTTGCGGGTATTATCCAGAACGTTCTTCAGGGTGGATTTTGCATCTGTATAGAATTCAGAAGCATTAGAAGGTGATGTGTTTCCCGGAACTTTCAGTTTATCATCAATGAGTTTCAGGTTATTGGCCACATTGTCCCTGTTAGAGTCACCAAGCTTTTCTCCCCTTTTGCTTGCACCCTCAATAGGCTCTGCTGCCAGTAATTCTTTCTTTAATTTTTCCAGTTCCCTGAGTGCCTGCCTGATAGCCTCATATTTATCCTTTACAACAGGCCTGAGCATGTCTTCCTGCCCTTTGATCTCATTTTTGACAGTACCCGGCAGCTTTTCAAAATCAAAAACAACTGAACGAGGTTCTTCTTTTTCCTGCTTTTTCCCAAAAAGCCTTTCAATGAACTTCATCTCTTCTATCAAATGATGCGATCCAACTTTATATGATTTTTGGACAGTATCCCTTACTTAAAATAATGAAGTCAGGCAAAGAATCTAAAAAATGACTATCCTGCCTTTTTCGATCCTGGCCAGACATTCATCACCAGCTTTAAGGTCCACATCCTCAAAGAACTGGTTTGCTATCTCAGCGATCAGCATGTTCTTGTGTTCTTTTATCTCAAGGGCCAGAACCCTGCTGGCTCCCTTATTCACAACACTCTTTACGCATGCATGGAATGTATTTTCCCCTACCTCCGCATCTTCGGTACAAGGTAATATGCGCAGATTCTCAGGTCGGATTCCCCATGTTATCCTCTCTGCTATTTTACAATCCGGCTTATCGGCAGTTACCTGCAGATTTCCGCATTTGAGTGTTAGTGTCCCGGATGTTTTCTCTTTATTTACCACAAGGGTGTCTTCAAAGATATTTGAAAGTCCCACAAGCTCAGCAACATGCTTGTTCTTGGGGTGATAAAACACTTCTTCAGGAGTCCCTGTCTGCTGTACGCGTCCTTCGTGGAAAATGATAACCTTGTCTGCAATTGTGAAAGCTTCCACATGGTTGTGGGTGATAAAAAGCACAGGAATTCCAAGCTCTCTCTGTATCTCCTTGATCTTCTCGCGAAGTTTCATGCGAACGACCATGTCAAGTGCAGAGAACGGTTCATCCAGCAACAGGATGTCCGGTTTTGGGGCAAGAGCCCTTGCAAGAGCAACCCTTTGCTTCTGTCCGCCTGAAAGCTGGGAAGGATAATTGTTCTCCAGTCCATCTATCTGGAGCATCTGCAACATTTCCCGGACTCTCTCCTCTTTTTCTTCCTTTGGCCATCCTTTGAGTCCGTAGGCAATGTTCTTATTCACGTCCATGTGCGGGAAAAGGGCATAGTTCTGGAACACGTATCCGAGGCTGCGTTGCTGCACAGGGAGATTTATCCTTTTATGACAATCAAAGTAGACGTTGTCATTGACGATCATCTTGCCGCCATTTGGTTCCAGCAGTCCAGAGATACATTGAAGGGTTGTTGTCTTTCCGGAGCCGGAACGTCCGAAAAGCACTACCAGCTCATTTCCAATCTCAAATTGGACATCAAGTGTAAAAGTGGCTTCTTTACCCCTTTTCTTATCACTTTTTTTGTTGTAATACCGTTTTCTGAAATCTACCTTGATGCCCACAATTACACCTCATATCTTCCAGCTATTGACAAGTTTTGCAGTTATGGCCATGGAGAGCAGGGACATGACTACAAGTATAATCACAAGCATGTTGGCAAGTTCGCTGTTCCCTGCCTGGAATGCGCTATATATTGAAATCGACATTGTGTTGGTTCTTCCGGGAATATTTCCTGCAACCATAAGTGTTGCACCGAACTCACCCACAGCTCTTGCAAAACTCAGGACTGTTCCTGCAAGTATTCCTTTTTTGGCAAGAGGGAGCGTGATGAAAAGTGCAGTTTCAAGTTCCTTTCTTCCAAGGGTGAATGCTGCGTATTCAAATTCCCTGTCCACTGCTTCAATGGCGGCAGTAGTGGTTTTTACCATCAGTGGGAGTGATACTACAAAAGCTGCAATGACTGCTGCCTCCCATGTGAAAAGTATGGTCCATCCTGTGAGGTCGTATAATATGTTCCCGAGAGATCCATTCTTTCCCAGCAACACCACCAGAAGATATCCTGTTACAGTTGGTGGGAGTACAAGGGGCAAAGTGACAAGGGAATCTGCGATCAGTTTTCCCCTGAAATCACGTCTTGCCAGAATATATGATATGATTATACCTATCAGTGCCACTGCAAAGGTAGATATGATCGCTATTTTCAGCGTGATTATAAGGGGAAACCAGATCTGGTCAGGCATTGTCTTTTATTCCATTTTATGCTGTGAATCCGTATGATTCCAGTATTGTTCTTCCCTCATCGGAAGTGACAAAGTCTACAAATATCTGTGCTTCATCCTGGTTTTCTGATGCTGAAAGCACGGCTATCGGATAACTTATAGGGGTTACTGTAGGTAAGGTTGCCTTTATTTCGATGGTGCCGGGTTCTGATGTTGCTGCATCTGTACTGTAGACAAATCCTGCATCAACCTCTCCTCTTTCAACGTAGACGAGAACCTGTTTTACATCATCTGCAAGCAAAGTCTTTGCTTCAAGTTCATCCCACAGACCTGCTTCCTCAAGTGCTTCCACTGTGTACTTTCCTACAGGCGCTGTCTCAGGGTTTCCTATGCTTATTGTTTCAACGTCGTCTGATATGAGGTATTCCGGTCCGGTGATGCCCAGTTCACTGTCAACAGGTGTTATCAGAACAACAGTATTTGCTGCAAAGTCCCTTCTAGAATCTTCAATTATTAAGGACTGATTGCTTAACAGGTTCATGTGGCTTTGTGATGCGGATGCGAACACATCGATAGGTGCACCACCTTCAATTTGCATTCTGAGAGTTCCTGATCCTGCAAAGTTGAAGTTGACATCGATTGTCGGATTCTCGTCTTCGAATTGTTCTTCAATGTCTGCGAAAGCTTCTGTTAAGCTTGCTGCAGCGGACACCGTTATTGTTGTAATCTGCTCCTGCTCTGTTTCCATACCAGCATCAGTACCTGTATCTGCACATCCGCTTACAAAGAGTACAACTGTAAGTATGGCTGCAATAGTCAGAATGAGTTTTTTGCTTTGTTCCATAATTATTACCTTTCCATATTTGGTCAGTTGGACTTTGCTGTAAAGGCATACTCTTCAAGCGATATGTTCAACTGCACACATCGCTATTGTTCCTTCTTTTGATATAAGTATCTTTCCTGATTAGCAGATATCCGAATTATTCCTGCTGAATCTCTGCAGGCAATACAAAAAGAATTCAGGACATTAAAAAGGTATGCTTAAAAAACAGAAAATAGCAGCACCAAGGATGCTGCATAAATAAGTTAATACTGGATTATTCTTCAACAACAGTGAGTTTTTTCATTACGTCTTTTCCCTTGATCTTATTGACGACATCCATGCCTTCAATTACCTGACCAAAGACAGTGTGTACGCCGTCAAGGTGTGGCTGTGGGGAGTGTGTTATGAAAAACTGGCTTCCACCGGTATCTTTTCCCGCATGTGCCATTGAAAGTGCACCCTTGCCATGTTTGCGTGGGTTGTTTCTTGTCTCACACTTTATTGAGTATCCAGGACCGCCTGTACCGTTGCCTTTTGGACATCCTCCCTGGATCATAAAGTTGGAAATCACTCTATGGAACGTGAGTCCGTCGTAGAATCCTTCCTTGATAAGTTTCTCAAAGTTTGCCACCGTCTTTGGTGCATCCTTCTCGAACAGTTCCAGAACAATATTTCCTTTATCGGTCTCGATGATTGCTTTCTTCATGAGTTTCACCTTAATGGGATTTGTTAATGGGTGGGATTGATTTAAGGGTTTCTGTAAGGCTATTTTTATTTGCCAAAGCCCTCAATCGACAGTTGCTTCAAGTTCGTTGGTCGTAACGTGAAGGAAAGTGAGTATAGCACCATCCACGTCATAAAGTATGGTGTATGAGGACTTCTCAAACTCTATTTTTTGATTGCCCTTCTCTTCCAGAGTACACTCGATAGTACCATCCTGTGCCAAGAGTCTCATATAGTGATGGGTAATGTTATTCAATGACTGGGTGCGATTTGCGTTACTATTTGTTATAGTTAGGTCTGGAGTTGTAGAGGTGGAGCTGACAGGTCCCCATGAGTACTCACTATCACTGGTGTCGTAATACATCAGGTAAGTATCACTGATGATATCGACTGTGGATTCTGCCTGCTTTGTAGGCTTTTTTTGTCCATTAACGGGAAAAGTACTGCCAGAACTGCTTTCCCATATTTCTCTAATTCCTACTGAACTATCGGTATATTCGAGTCCATAAGAAGTTATAGACGGGGCTGCAGCCAGTATTATATTATCCTTGTCTTGCTTATAGAAGCTATATACAAGGGTTTTCGTTCCGGATGTGGCAGTTAGGGTCATCCCCGAGGCCACAAAGAAACTTGAATCATCACTAGTAAATAAATAAAATGAGAAATTGTCAAATGGTGTGGTGTTAGTGTGGTTCAGAGCGGCAATCTCAAACGAAGTTGGTAAAGGAGAAACCGTTCCCATTTCAGGCATTGTATTCAATTCCAGAATAGCCGTCTTGTTCGTATCGTCAAGGGTTGCCGTGGTGGATATGAGAGTTTCTGCATAGTTTGCCCAGCCATCATAGAATTCACTCTGGATGTAAATGATTATCTTGTCTACCTCAAGGGGATTGACAAAAATACTGTTGATGTTTGTATTGGGAAATAATCTCTCCGGGTCGTTGGAGGATGCAATGGTGATTGATGCATCGGTGATTCCTGCGACGGAAGTATTCCCTTTTATCTGCATGATGGGAAGTGTCAGGGTTTCTCCATTGAAATGAAACTCCGGAGGTGATATCATTATTGTTCCGCCAGTAGGGTATCTGGACCAGACACCTCCACCTTCATAGGCAATTATGCGATCATTGTATGTGTATACTATTTTTCCCATTGATGCGTTAAATCCTGCAAAGTCAGTCTCACTCTCATAGTCTGCCCATGCGTTCCAATGGCTACGATTCTGGTAAAACTCATCATACCATGTTGAGTTGGATGAGAGTCCTATTATCATTATCCGGCTTTCATTGTAGGCATCATCGTCCCCCATCACCTCAACATTACCTCCCATGAGGGAAAGTCCGGTTGTCTGAAGAGGGGATTCTCCAAGGGCTGCCTTACTCGTCCTTGAGTCAAAAACCGTAAAAGCCTGCTCAATTTTCTGGGCTTTAGCCATGTCTTGCATGCTATCTATTGCAGGCATGGTGTAGAGTATCATTATGCCTATTGAAAGGAGTGTGATTGCCAGCATTACTACGATTCCTACAACTGATGAAACAGCAAGTTTATTCCCTGACAGATTCTTTACCATTTTTTCACTTCACATGATCATTAATCGATAGTTACATCCATGAAGGCCTTGATGATGTATACATCTATATTTTCCGTATAACTTTTACCTGCTAAAACAGTTTGAGTCGTCTCGTTAACATTTATGGTTGCCATCTCAAGATGTTCGTTCAGGTATCTTTCCCATGCTTCAAAGTAATCGCTAGTTACTGTTATGCTGACCTGTGATACATTCTGGTAGCTTTCAATAGATCTTCTTCCTGCATCAGCAGTCACACGCACAAGTCCTGATCCGGAAACCGAACTGCTTCCTGAAATGCTTGCATCAGGTATCACAAGTACATTATTTGCATAAGTGAAACGTGGTTCAGCCACCATAATAGAATCACCGGATGAATATTTTGCCCAGATTCCGCTATTTTCATAAGAAATCAAAGTATTCTGGAAATCATTCTCTATATTTCCCATCTTCCTCTCAAAGGACACTGTTTCAGAGGAGCCTGCTGAATTGTTCCATACCTGCATGCTTATATTGATGTAATTATTCCTTGTAACAGAAAGCGATCCGCCGTACATTTTCAGTTCAACTGATTGAGCAGGAGCGTTTCCGAATACCACTTTATTCACGTTTGGGGCAAGCACCTGAAAACTTTGCTTTATATTATCGGTGTGCTGGGTTTCCTGCATATGCTCTAACATCGGTACGCCAGCTACTACGATGATTGCAGTTGCAAGAAGTATGATGCTTAAAATGATGCTGTAATCCACCATTTCTGATACTGCATCATCCGATTTAGTAAAATTCATTTTCATGCAACTCATCCTGTATTTAATATATTTCTATCATATTTGAGGCCGAATCGTAGTACAATATGAATTCATCTGATCCGCTGAACAATTTTACAGATGCCACTTCAGTTTCATGTACTTTGTAGGGTACTTTAACTCTGGTTGCATCTTTTCCATGGGATTCAAATATGATCTCATTGGTCTGGTTCGATAATTCCATTGAATACTGCTGTCCTGCAATCTCGTCAGGAAGTGGTAATTTAAAGAAAAAACTGCCCACTTCTCCGCCTGCATTTCTGGTAATCTGCACGGCAGTATCTATATTGGATATCTGCAATGCCATATCGTTACCGTGTATCTCGAACTCATCCCGCATTATGGTTTGTTCTGCCCTGTCCATCATGGTATAAAATGAACTGATGACAACCATCATGGTTATCACAGTTATAGAGAGGGTCAATATGAAACCCACAGATATAGATACGGCTCTTTCATCATCTCTGAATCGCTCTATCATATGTGTCCCCTCGGCAATGTAATAGGTATTGTCACATTGATCTCAAGATGGCCGTTCTTGTTCAGTTTCATGGTGCTATTGACGACATCTACTCTTTCAATGTAGAATGGGTCTCCATTGACAAGATCGCCTGATATAAGGAAAGTGCCCATGGCATGACTGCCATTTATGAATTCGATTGAATATTTCTGTCCTGCAGTACTGTTTAAGAAGTAGAATGTTGAAACATTGTTATCTATCATGTCACCGGTTATGTTTATTTCTCCGGTGCTACTCTGATAATTTCGAGTGATAGATGAATGGTCTGAAACAGTGACATTAACAATACCACTTGAATTGAAAAAGCTGGCTGACCAAATTGTAATACCTGATTGATTGTTGACTTCGATTACAAACTTATTTGATTCATTTCCTAGTGTTGATGAATTGAGGCTACCTAGTAAAAATGAATCAGTGAAATTGACCCTTTTAATGACAGCCCAGTCATCATTCCCATCAATGAGTCCATTTTCAGTAAAATATGCATCCTGTAATGTATCCGTATCAAGAGAAAATATAAAACCTGAAAGTGAGTAGCTTTTCACCATCTTCTCCGAGTAATTTGCCATATAGGCATTGAATGCTGTATTATTGTATGGACTACCTGAATTTGCATATGCCTTTTCATAGGCTTCAATAGTTGTGTCCAGTACGTTGGAATAATCAAAAACATTTGTTTCAATGCTGGATTCTGAGGCTGTGTTGCTTGCGTAGACAATGTTGTTAAGCATGACAGTCAGGACTACGATGCCTATGCCGATTATAAAACCGGCAATTAATATCATCTGTCCGGATTCGTTCAGTCTTTTCATGTTAACACCGTCTTTTTACATTCTCCACAAAGTCATTTCCACGTCAATGAGGTTATAGAAGTCCGTACTTGCATCGGCATCCGGTATGCCCGTGTAGGATTGGAATTGAGATGAATTTGATATGTCTGAATTTGACAATATTACTCTTCTGGATACCGTTACAGCGTTATCCGATGGCTCGCCATTGTAAATGTAAGGCAGGGTCATTACGGCTCCTGCGTCATTGATAACGGCAAATTCCACATTATGTGCTATACCTTTGGGAACGATTACAGATTTCAGAATATCAGCAGTTGAACTGACTGTAAGAGTGTTGTTTAGCTCAGAATGGTACGCTGTAGAATTCCAGCTATACTCTTCTCCGTTCCAGTTCAGTATGTCTTCCTTGAGGCTGGAATTGTGTCCTGATTGGGAGTGGTCCAGCACGGTCAACATATCCTGCGCCAGGGTTTGGAGCTGTGCTTCTATGTGTGCGTTTGCCGTTGAGGATGTAAGTGGGGTAAGTGAAGTTGCCTGTACTGTGAAGATTATTATCCCGGTTATAATTATGAGAGCCATTAAAGCTTCAAGTGTGTGTAATTGGGCTTCATAATCTCTTTTAGAGTTGCATGTGGTCTTTTTCCTGTTCATATTTACCACACCCTCACAGATAGTATTCCCTGAGTTTCATTGCCAGTAGCTTCGTTTCGAATTATTACGATTCTTTTAGTCTGACCTATGTTTCCCTGTGTTGGCAACGGTTTGCCTGAAGAATAAATGAGTGAGTTTGATGCGATGTTCTCTAATGTGATGTTGAAGTCATACCGTAAATAGGAACTACGCATTCCGTAGTAATCGATGGTAGTTTCATAATTGGTACTTGATTGATAAAAGAAATCATTAACTTTTGTACCATTGAGCAGATTCGGTGTTCGGGGATTTCCAGCACTCATATTCTGTTCTATTACATTTGTTGATATCCTGTCCGCTATGAGCGTCACTTCATCCGAGTTTGACTGGAAAGGCGTGAAAAGCCCTGTGGTATATGAAAATACAAAGATGACACTTATCAGGAAAATAGCGATGCCTATAAGATAATCTATATGCATCTGGCCATGATTATCATTCATAAATCCTCAACATATATACATTTGTTATTATATAAAAGGATGATTGTAAATTAATTGTGTTTCCTGCGCATCAGTTAAGGGTGGCTGTAAGGTCATTTCTGCTGACGTGGAGGTATGTTATACTGCCGGGCATGCCATCGTAGTATAATGTGAGGCTGGATTCGTCATAATCTACAGGGTCTGAATTGCCGGGAGATTGGATATTGAATATCACCGATCCGTCTAGTGTAATGAGTTTCATATAATGCTGGGTTAAATTATTGAGGGGCAAGGTATCTCCTAGGGTGTAATTGATATTTTCCCATGAAAAATCATCTGAACTTTCATCATATCTTAAATTCATTGATGTGGAAAGCAAATCGACTGTAGATTTTGCATCTTCTTTATCACCAGTTATGTCAAATACTTCAGTGCCTCCTCCAGTCCATGTTTCAATGTCACTACTCAGTGCCGTGTCTTCATAAATTAGGTCGATTGTAAGTTGGTCAGCCCCATTTTTCTTCTGAATTTTGTACATCAGTGTTTTAGTGGCAGATATTGCAACAATCTCGTAGTTTAGTGAGTTGAGTTCTTGTGGTGATCTAGCTCCGATGTCAAAAGCGAAATCCCCCATTGGTGTAGAATTGTCCTGATTGACTGCACCAATCTTGAAAGCTGTCTTCAATGTATCTTTTCCCATTGCAGGGATAACTTCCAGTTCCACAACTGCTGTTTTGTTATCATCATCTGTTTCAGCGCTGGCATATGCAAGCGAATTTGCATAATCTGCCCATGCGTTGTAGAACTCGCTCTTAATGTAAATGATTACTTTATCGGATGTAAGGGGATTAGTTCTTCTTGAATCTGAAGAGGGGTTAGGATACAATACCACAGGCATGTTATCAGAGCTTATTGTAATACCGACATCCGATTTTCCACTGTATACGGCATCTCCATCTATCTTCATGATAGGAAGTGTCAAAGTTTCACCATTGTAGTGGAATTCCGGTGGAGATATCATTACTGATTTACCATTAGGGTATTTGGACCATACTCCTCCTCCTTCATAACCGATAATTCTGTCCTGATTGGTATAAACAACACTTCCCATGGAGGCATTGAATTCATTCATACTTTCATTGCCAACATAGTCCTCCCATCCTCTCCACTTATATCTTTGTTGTTTGAAACTGTCATACCATGATGCGTTAATATCCACAGAGATAATTACTATCCTGCTTTCTTCATATGAGGCATTATCACCTTTCACTATAATGTCTCCATCCATCATGGAAAATGATGTTGTCTGGCTTGGTGATTCTCCCAGTGCGACCTTGCTTGTCCTTGAATCGAATACTGTGAAGGCCTGTTCTACTTTCTGGGCATTTGCCATGTCCTGCATTTCATATATTGTAGGAACTCCATAAAGGAAAATCACACTGACAGATGTGATCGTCATTGCAAGTATTATTATCATTCCTACTATGGGTGAAACGGCTTTTTCAGATTCTATGAACTTTTTCAAGAGACAGGCACTCATTGTATCACCATTTTTTACTCAACGGTCACACTCATAGGGGATGTTGAAATGAAGACGTCTATATTTGGATTGTAATCTTTTTCTGCACGTACGGTTCTGGAACTCGTATTAACATCCAGTATCTGCATTCCAATTGAATTCTCTAGGTACTTTTCCCATGCTTCGTAGTAATCACTTGAGATTGTTATTTCCACTCTTGACACATTTTCATACATCTCAACTGAAAGCTGGCCACCATCTGACACAACACGGATGAGTCCTTCTCCGGCTATTCCCTTAGTACCTGTTATTGTCACTATGGGTATCACCAATGAACTGTTATCATATGCAAAAACAGGTTTTTCTACCGCGACTGCCTTTCCCTGCGGGTATTTTGCCCATGCTCCTGTGTTCTCATAAGCAAAGGAAGTGTCTTTATATTCATTTTCTATCATGCGCAGCTGTCTTTCAAAAGAGACCGTTTCGTTTGAGGAACTCGATTGATTCCATGTGTCCATTGTGACGTTCATGTAGCTGTTACCTGTGACAGAGACCAGGCCGCCATGCAGTTTTAATTCTACAGATTGGGAGGGGGCTTTACCAAACACTATTTTGTTCATGTTGGGGGTCAGCACTGCAAAACTTTGCCGGATATTCTCCTCATGTCCTGATTCTTTCATGTGCTCGATCATGGGGTACCCTACAATGCCTATGAAGCTAATTGCCATTAGCATCAGTCCGAGTGTTATAGTGAAGTCCACAACTTCCGACACTGCATCATCGGAAAGGAACAACCTCTTTCTTCCTGTGATTTTCATGTGATCTTCCGCATGCTCAGGATATTTCTATGGCGTTTGTTCCGGGTGTGTATGTCATCATAAACTCTCCCTTTTGGCTGTACAATGTGGTTGAAAGGAACACTGTATTCTCTGCATAGTATGGTACTTTTACAATTGTGTTGTCTCTTTCTTCGGATACGAATACAATGTCTTTGCTACTGTTGTCAAACTCTACAGAGTATGGTTTTCCTGCAATCCTGTCGGGCAGGGATAGTTCGTATCTTATTTCATCTACATCTGATCCAGAATTTGCTGCATTTCCAACCATGGTGTCCATGTTTGCAATACGTACTGCAATGTCATTTCCATGTATCTCAAATTCATCACGCATGACCGTTTGCTCTGCCTGGTCCATAAGTGAATAGAACGAGCTGAGGATTGTCACAAGCATGAGGACTGTGATAGAAAAGGTAAGTATGAATCCGATTGTTATGGAAACCGCATTCTCATCATTACTCAGGTTCCGGAGCTTCATATGTTCCTCCCTGGCAAAGATATTGGCAGATTGCGGGTGATGCTCATCTCACTGGATGACATGGTGACCGTAGGATTGACAACACCATGCCTTGCAAACACGAACTCTTCTCCTGATGTCAGGTTTCCTGAAAAGGTGCAATATCCTACTGTGTTGCTTCCATTAAAGATATTAATCGAATAATCAGTTCCTTCCGTATTAGCTGAAAAATCGAATACAACTACTCCACCATCTATTTGATTTCCAGTTACATTGATGTAGATGGAGTTGGAATACGTATTTGTCCACATTACTGATGATTGATCAGAAACTGTGACATTTATACTTCCATTTGAGTTGTACAGTTCAATTGACCAGAGGATTCCAGAGCTGTTTGTTGCTGTCACTAACAAGCTGTCAGAGTTGTTCCCAAGTTTTGCAACATCGGTTACATCTAGTAGAAATACATCAGTTGTATTAACATTGCTGATGATGGTCCAGTCATCATTTCCATCCAAAAGTCCATTTTGACTGAAATATGGTTCATATAATGTATTATTCTCGAAGCTAAAAGTCAATCCAGATAATGCATAATTTTTGGATGCGGTTTCTGAATATTCGTCCAGATATTGGTCAAAAGCAGCATTATTGAAACTACCGTTCTCCATGGAATATCTGTAAGCATCCTCGTAAGCTTCAGATGTCATCTGGACTGTATTTGCCATGTCATAACGTGAGGTGTCAATGCTTGATTCTGAGGCGATGTTGCTGGCATATATTACGTTGTTCAACATGATGGTAAGCACAACTATACCTACACCTACTGCAAACCCTGCTATCAGGAGCAACTGTGCCCTTTCATCCAGTTCTTTTATTCCATCACGTTTCAATGTTCTCACATCCTCCAGAGTGTCATTTTAACATTGACAATGTTGTAAAAATCACTAGTATTGTCTGCATCTGGTATGCCTGTATTCACCATGAACAATGATGTATTTCCTACATCTGGATCAGACAGGAGTACTTTTTTTGAGACAATTACTGCGTTATCGGACGGGTCGCCATTGTAGATATAAGATCTTGAGATCGTGACACCATCATCATTTGTCCACGTGAAATGGACATTGTGTGCAATTCCTCTTGGGATTGCGATAAATGAAAATATGTCGGCAAGGGAACTATTTACCAGAGTGGTGTTGCTGGAATCGGTCGACCTGTATTCTGTTCCGTTCCATACGAATTCCGTTCCGTTCCAGTTCTTCACATCGTTCTTGAGGGCAGAGTCCTGGCCGGAAGAAGTGTAGGATAGTGCATTCAGCATATCCTGTCCCATGGTCTGTAACTGGGCTTCAATATGTGCNNTTCCAGTGCCTGCATCTTTCAGTAAGACTATTCTTTTTGTCTGGCCGACATTGACACCGGATGGTATCACCTTACCGGTTGTATTGATCATTCCTGTTTCATTTTCTAATGTAACATTGAGGTCGTACCTGAGGTATGACCCATCCAGGCCAAGCTGATATACCGTATTTTCATAGTTATCGTCCAGGCCTGCAAAGAAATCATCAACCTTTACTGAATTAACCATGTTAGGGACAGTTTCATCACCTTCATTCAGCACTTTTTCTACAAGAACAGTTGAGGTTCTGTCAGCAACTAATGTGACTTCATCAGAATTAGAATGGAATGGTGTGAATATTCCTGTAGTATAGTTGAATACAAAAATAACTGCGAACATAAAAACAGTTATGCTGATCAGGTAGTCTATAGTTATCTGGCCTTTGCTATCCATAATGTCCCATTATAATTAGTAACTAATTATATAAAAAATAATTGTAGAATATATTTTATATTTATGTATTTTATATCGTGTTGAAGTCCTGAG
>DAZF01000042.1 GCA_002507205.1 Methanolobus sp. UBA32
AGCTAATTAGATAACCTCTATATGAGAAACTGAAGCAACGTTTTAATCGATGTTAGGATCAAAGGCATTATCTCTGCGTTCTGAATTATATTATCTCTGTAGAAATCCAGAGTAATATTGTAAACCCAAATCAACATGGATGCACTCATTTCTTGAGAATTGCATGCCTGCTAAACATTCATTTAGCAGGCAACACAGATACAACACAACCAACCCGCCGCATGCGGCACAGTCCGTCACCAAAGATGTAAAAAGAAAATCCGCAGAATAGTCTTTGCCTTTATTCAAGCAACCATTTCCATACAGGCCTCACGCTTATTTTCCTGCCATCCATTTCAAGCGCATCCTGCGTATCTTCCGTGAGTATGAGACCTTCTTTCAGCCCGTACTTTTCCATAGCTTCCAGAAGTCCTGAGATTTCTCTTTTTTCATTTGACCTTTCCATTCTCTGAGTTACCTGTATTGCTTTTATGATACGCCCCTTCTCCATCAGTATGAAATCACACTCATTCTTATCCGCGTGGTAATAGATATCATGCCCCCTGTTTTTCAGTTCAAGGAATACAATATTCTCAAGTATCTTGCCTGTATCCTTTGAGAATTTGAAGGCAAGAACGTTCATCAGTCCGGTATCTATAATATAGACCTTCTTCTTTGAATATATCTGCTTTTTAACAGAGTAATCAAAAGCATTGATCGTGAAGATCAGATAAGAGTTCTCCAGATGATCTATGTAATTTTTCACAGTGGTCTGACTGCCGATGCCCAGGACGTTTTTCAATCGGTTATAACTTACCTCTGTTCCTGGATTGTTTATCAAATAATATGCAAGAGATCTTATCGCAGTCTCGTCCTTAACCCCATATCTTACGATTATATTCCTGTACAGAATGTTATCATAGAGGTTCCTGATTATGTCTTTATTTTCGTATTTATAGTACTCCGGAATGCCGCCATTTTCAAGATACTGAGTGAATTCTTTTTTTATTCTTGCTCTTTCCTCTGTAAGATAAAAGTCCTTTTCGGTTTCAATGCCCTTTGAGCCTATGAGCTCTTTAAAAGAGAAGGGATAGAGTTCGAGTTTCACATGTCTTCCGGTAAGCTTTGTTCCCAGCTCCCTGCTCATCAAAGAAGAATTTGAGCCGGTGATGTAGAATTTGAAACCCCGGTCATACATCCGCCTTACGAATGCTTCCCAGTTGGGTATGTTCTGTATCTCATCAAAGAAAAAGACCTTGCTCTCTTTTGATGTTTCCAGGAATGATTCATACAGGGCATTGAAATCACCTACTTTGAAGTCAAGCAACCTTTCATCTTCAAAATTCATGTAATATATGTTCTCTTCCGGATAGTATCTTTTTTTTATCTGTTTTAAAAGGGTGCTTTTACCCGCACGCCTGAGACCCGTAATAACAACTATATGAGGTATTTGTGAGTAACTGTCTATTTCTTCAAGCTTCTGGCGCCTTATTGTCGGAATTTCCCTTTCAAACTCCTGCTTTTGCTCTTCTATGAGCTCCTTTATCTGGTTCGTGTCCATGAATTACATTCTGTGATGAATGCTTATATATATATATATTTCCATTTAAAATAGAGATTATAACAACTATATCTCCATTTAAAATAGAGATATTACTCTCAAAAGCACATTATACGAAAAGCCCAAAAAAACATATCAATCAAAACCATCCCGCCAAAGGCGGCACAGTCCACCGGTACTTAATAAAATAAGCGTCATTGGTAGCAAGGAACATAATTAAACTACCGAAAGTGAATAAAAAGAAAATCAAATGCAATATATGCATGCAAAATCAATATTTCACGCATATCAGTGCGTCTCTGGAGGAAATAGCAAATGGATGATGAGTTTGACTTTGAAAGAACACTGGC
Source organism: Methanolobus sp. UBA32 (assembly GCA_002507205.1). GTDB lineage: Archaea > Halobacteriota > Methanosarcinia > Methanosarcinales > Methanosarcinaceae > Methanolobus. The sequence goes on from DAZF01000042.1 coordinate 1,891, forward strand.
GTCATTGACCACTGAGCAACTATGTGACCTGATAGATCATCTCATACAAAATGATCCGGATGTACGTCATTTGACCCTGGAATGGTACAAAAAGATGCTTGAAAGGTCGGATAGTTCATTGCTACGTGAGAAATCCCATCATTTGGATGATGAACTGCTGATGGAATACTGGAGTTATGCAAGTAGCATCATATCCGAGTTCAATGAATATGGTGGTGGCGACGAGGAAGAGGAGGATACGGCTTGTGAGTGGCTTTACAAAATATCTGACCTTATAGAAGAGGGAAACATATCTCATGAAGGGAAGATAGCTTTTATGGAGGAAGCTTTTGTCGAATACGACAAGTATAACTCCGGCTATGAAGACCGTCTTGCAGAGATCTTCTTTGAGCTTTGTGAGACCGATGAACAGTGGCAGTACCTGGTAAGAAAACTAAAAAGATGTCCATCTGATTGGAGAAATAAGCTCGTAATGGATATACTCAGGGACCATCTCCATGATGATGACGCTTATCTGGAGCTTAGGCTGAATAAACTTGAATACGGCAATGACTACTGGGAACTGGCCAGTTTCTACACTCAGCGGGGTAACGTGGACAAGGCGGTTGAAACTGCAGAAACGGGTCTGCTGGAAGGGAAAGGCCGTCTCACTGAATTGTATGTTTTCCTGTTCGATCATTTTGCCAAAATGGGAGATATTTCCGATGCAGAGCGCATTGTTCATAAGGCCCTGAAATCAAAGCATGACGAAAAGATAATGCTTGATAAACTGTTCAGGCATTATCAATCTCAAGGGAACTATCAAAAAGCTAAAGATGCTCTTTTGAAGTCTTTTACATATGCGAGTCGTAGTGAGGAATACAAAGAATATCAAAAGATTAAGACTTATCTTAAAAACGATGACTGGAGTGAAGTCGAACCTGGATTGTTCAGCTCGCTGCGGGACAGGAATATGCTTGCATACCTGCAGATCTGTATGGATAAGAACATGAAAGAGGAAGTGATCAGTAATCTTCTGGCTATGCCAAAGGCACCAGACAGATGGGCTCACTTCAATGATTTCGATAAACTTGCTCTTGAACTGAAAACAGAATTCCCAAAAGAAGTAATTGAATACTACTGGCAAAAAGCCTACTGCAATGTCCCCGGAGGCACCAGGAAGACATACAGGGTTGCAGAGGGCTATCTGGAAATAGTAAGGGACATATACGTTGTCATCTTGCAGGACAGGTCTGCATGGGAGAAACGTTTCACTTCCCTGAAGGTTGAATTCAAAAATAGGCCTGCATTCCTTGATGAAGTCAGTGAGTTGTAGGAGCCACAAGAATAACAGATCTGCCCTATCATCCCATGATTCTGCCAATATCCCCCAGGTCAAAGAGCAATACACCATTGTCCTTTGCAAGAGACTTTGCCTTTGGAGTAAAACCAGACCTTGATATCACAGCAAAGTGTTCTTTCCTTTCCCCATTATACCATTTGACATGTCGGGCCTTATCCATAAGCTCTGCTATAACTTCAGCCCCTACCTTCTGCTTCTGCCATTTACACTCACAGAACAGTATTTGCTTTGTGCCGGTATTGATAGCCACAAGGTCTATCTCATAAGTATTCTTTCCTGGCTCTCCTTTGAATTTGCCCCACTGATTACCGATCTTCTCAAAAGTGAAAGGAAGACTGCCATGCTTATTCATTTCCAGCAGGAACTGCTTACTTATATCCTCAAATACCGGACCTGTAAAGGTATCAAGTTCACTTTCGATTCTTTGCAAAACCCTTTCATAATTTCCCATCTCCAGTTCGGAGAGATGAGAATACACGAAACGGAACCAGAACCTGAAATAGTTGTCATTCATCCGGTAGGACGCTTTCCTTGAGGACTCCGCATCACACACCGGGACCTCTTTTCTCACCAGGTCAAGATCATTTATCAGGATACTGAGATAATAGTCGATAGAAGTGTTCTTTATCCCGGAACTCTCCGCTATTTCCGAAGACCTTGACATGCCGGAGGCTATATTCTTCAGCATATTGAAATAGGTATTACTTTCCCGAAGCTCGGTCTTTAGCAGAACCTCAGGTTCGCTGTACAGCACGCTTGTCCTTGAAAGGAGTTTCCTTATATTATCCTGCAATGTAACAGACTCCAACTCTTCGAGATACTTTGGAGTACCGCCATAGATCGCATAGATATATACCCTCATATCCGCAGGCATTTCAGGAAACCAATCTGCCAGCGCAGCAAACCCGAATGGTTCAAAAGGCATCTGCCCCGTCCTCCTGCCGTATAATGGCGAAGCATACTCGAATATCTGGTGCATCATGCCTATAGAAGAACCTGATACCACAAGGAACAACTTAGAACTTGAAGCCGACTTGTCGATGTGTTTCTGTAAATATGAGAAAACACTGTTATCGATCCGGGAGAATCTCTGGAACTCATCAAATACGACAATGACCCGCTCCTTAAGGGAGTGCAGGAACAATTTCTCAAACATCTCATCCCATGAAGGCAGCCCCAAAAAACTTATGCCGAAATTCTCATGAAAACTCCTGGCAATCTCTGTCCTGGCATCCTGATCATTGAGCTCGGGAACAAGTATATAGCAACATCCTTTTTTCCTTTTAAGGAACCGTCCAAGGAAACGTGTCTTTCCAAGCCTGCGTCTTCCAATAACTGAAATAAATCTGAAATCACCTTTTGAGAACTCATCCTCAATATATTTCAATTCATCTTTACGATTGACAAATTCATACTTTATTGCCATAACAATAATTGTGTACACAATAATACTTAACAATTACCAGAACAGATCCACAACATCCACCATAGTACTCAGACACACAACCATCCCGTCAAAGGCGGCACAGTCCACCGGTACTGCTGGAAAAAAATAGAATATGTAACTCTGTAGAGAGCCTCTCATACATGAAGTATTATTTCAAATGACCCGGGATTGGTCACAAGGTACATGGCCTTCATATTCCCTGCGCATCTCTTCAGCTTTTTCTTTATATATTGCAGCCTCACCGTGCTTTTCCATTTTGGTGAGCAGGCCTGCATATTCCTCAAGATTCATGATATCCATCTCAGGATCTAGGGACTTTACCGGGTTTTTTGCAACCATAGCTGCCCGCATTGCCATGGACCTTTCAAAAGCCTGCTTTGACAATTCTAATTTATCAACGGCACAGTAGGCCTTCCCAAGCCATGTATACACAGTTGCGGTATTATTCAGAAGAACAATATCATCAGTAGAATCTCCGGTCAGAATTTCTATGAGTGCTATGGAGCTCAGATAGTTACTGATGGCCTCTTCCGGGGAGCCAGTACTGAAGTTAATGAATCCTATCTGCCGCAGGGTCTTAGCAAGACATTCCACCATTTCCTCGTTACTCATATCCTTTTTACAGATATTTTCATAATATCTGTGGCAAAGTTCCAGATAGGATCTTGAGATCCCATACTTTTCATCATGCAGATAAAGGCTGCCTGTCAGCAGAATATCCCTGGCCAGCTGATCTCTGTTATACAGGATACAGGGATCATCAAAAAGAAGATGTGAGTACGTATCCAGCGCTTTTGAGTGGAACTTCGACGACATAGCTGCATTCTCTGTTATATCATAAAGAGCAGCCAGAACATTGTATAGGTTTCCGAGTTCCTTAAAAAACACCCCGATATCCGGCGAGCTTTTTACCAGTTCCTCCAGAAGACCGACGGCCTGATGCAAGAGGGAAATTGCAGTTTCATATTGTTCCCGGTCGCTATAGAGGTTTGCAAGGTCTTTCAGAGTTCTTACATTACCCAGCAACGCCTCCTCATGTCCGGGAACCTCTGCCACTATACGCCTGAAGATATCCAGAGCTCCCCCATAGTACTCCTCTGCAAGCTCTTCATCACTATCTGAATACAGGATTCCCATGGAACCAAGGAAATGTGCAATTTCTACCTCATAGCCCCTCTCTTCAGGATACTCCAAAAGCAGTCCCTCATAAACAGCCAGCCCCTTTTCATAGTATTCTTTTGCTTTTTCCGTGTCTTCTTCAAATCCATAGAGATGTGCTATCTGGTCAAAAGTATCTGCAATACACAATTTATTATCTATTACATCGATACCCGATTCGATCATGGAATTATAGACCCTTATCTCATTCAGATAGCATCTGACTGCTTCTTCGAATGGTTCATTTTCCTCAAAGAATATGACAATACTCTCAAGCAGTTCAATATACCCGTCAAATAAAAATGTATACTTCTGTGGTAATTCAAAGAGATCTTCAAAAGCTTCCAGTGCCTTCTCATAATAAGATCTTGCTTTATCGTAATCATCTGATTCTGAAAAAAGCAGTCCGATCTTCTCGAACGTTTTGCTGCGGTAAAGCAGGTAGAAAAGATTCTCGTGTTCCTCGCAGAGCTGGCTTTCAATCACGGAAAGCAATTTCAGGTAATACTGATACGCTTTTTCCGTCTCACTTATCTTAACGTAGAAAGAAGCTATAAGATTATATGTCTTCACCAGCAAACCGACCAGCTTATTATCATCCGGCCTGCCTTCAAGAATGGTTTCAGAAATATCCTGCAGTTTCTCATATACCTGCTTTGCCTCTTCTGTATAATCGTAATCCATGCAGAAGTCTGCAAACTGCTCTGCCATCTCATATAAACTGTCAGAAGTGTCCGGATCATCAGGGTCCAGTTCCATCATCTTCCCACAGGCCCTCATGATATCCAGTACGAGCGCTAACTGGCTTTCAGCCCGCAGAGCCACCATGTGGCAGAATACGATGCCTGAACTTACCCTCATGTAATTGGTTAAATATTCAATATCATCTGGTTTATAATTAAAGAGCCCTGCATATTCCTCGCATATCTTTCCGAATGTCGCTTCCTCATTTTCACAAATGCTCTCTGCAAGTGTATTTTCATCAATTTTCCCCAGAATGCGGGCGACAGAGAGCATAGAATCTGCAAGAACTTCCTGAGATTGATATTTAGCACAGTCTTTAAAAAACAACTCTGATGAAAGCTCAAAAGCATCTTTGTAAATATCCAGAGCTTCTTTCAGACGATCAGTATCCTCATACACTCTTCCTTTCAGTAGCAGGCTCATATGGGCAAGTTGAGGTGCATTCTCACCCTTCAATTGCTTTTCGGCCTTTTCCAGTATCTTAAGGACTTTGTTGTAGTTTTCTTTTTCAAGAAATATAGATGCAGACCTCAACGAGCGGTAAATAGAATCTATGACCTGTTTTGACATGAAAATAGATAGGATTTAAGGTGGTTATATATTTTTATATTTCTGCCTACACTGTCTGACAATTTAACGCCTGGCTCTTGTTGTCTGATACTTATGGGATATGTTTCTGGATTTATAAAGTTATCACATTTTGTTTTCAGACCAATAGAAGCACGTCGCAGATACAAAGCGACCATCCCGCCGCAGGCGGCACAGTCCAACAGTACTGGAAAATAGAGGATCCATAGGTAGCATATCAAAGATAGAATATGCAGCTATATCTAAAGAGAAATAGATCAAAAATAACTCAGAGTATTACTCAAGCAACCATTTCCATACAGGCCTCACGAAGATCTTTCTCCCATCCATTTCGATCAGCTCTTCAGTATCCTTTGTGAGTATGAAACCTTCTTCCAGGTCATACGCTTTCATTGCTTCACGTAACCCTTCAAGCTCGCGTTTTTTGTTATCCGGATTCAGCTCCTTTGTAACCTGGATAGCATTGGTTATTTTGTTATCCGCTTTTATCAGGAAATCGCACTCATATGATCCTTTATGATAGTAAACTTCGCTCTGTCTTCTTATAAGTTCTATGAATACAAGGTTTTCAAGCAGTCTGCCGTAGTTCTCTGAGAATTTGAAAGACACCGCGTTTATCAGACCTGTATCAAGACAGTAGATCTTCTTTGGATTTGCAAGTTGTTTCCTGAGGGAAAAATCGAATTTGTTGATGGAATATAAGAGATATGAGTCTTCTGCGTAGCTCAGGTACTCTTTCACCGTATCTGCAGATATTTCCAAGACATTTGCTATGATGTTATAGGAAAAAGGCTTGCCGACATTTGAGATAATGAAATATAGCAAGTTTATTACATCCCTGTTGTTCCTCAGTTTATGGGGAAAAATTATGTCTTTCAGGTATATGGTCTCATAATAGTTCTTCAAAAGCTCTTCTTTGATAGTATTGTCCTCTTCCAGGGATATCCTGGGGAAAGAACCATGCCTGAGATATTCCTCAAACTCCATTTTTTTCTCGGTGGATGTCGGCTTTTTCAGTCCTTTGAAATCCAGGTGTTCTTTAAAAGTTAGTGGAAATACCGTTACTGTAAGGTATCTTCCAGAGAGGCGTGTGATGGTATTCTTTTTAAGCAGGGATGATGTGGAACCCGTCAATACAAATTTCAGGCGCTTGTCAGTATCGTATAATGTTTTCAGTGTCTGTGTCCAGTACTTGAAGTTTTGGATCTCATCAAGGAAGATGTAGTATCTTTCTTTTTTCGTTGCCGCGATATGATCTTCAATGATACCCGAAAGAAGAACGGCACTCTCTGACCTGCTCTGGAACACAGGTTCATCAAGGTTTATGTAAAGTACCGACATGGCCTCGTTTTCAGGCAGTTCAAGACTGCTGATGAGCTGGTATATGAGAGTTGACTTGCCCGTCCTTCTTGCACCAAGTATTAGCAGTATCTCTTCCGTGCTCATATATTTAGATAAACGTGGATAATAATGAAGACGAGGTATTCCTCTATTGTAACTTTTCCCGAACCACCAGGGATTCTGCTTTTCCAGCACATCTTCTATCAGCTGTTCCATGATTGCTTATTTGAGTTCAACTTAGATAAAATCACCGATTATAATCTATAATTTTATCATTTTCTATAGGTTATAATTGACAATTTTTTACATATATTCAGATTACAATCTATAATAACATACATTCGATAAAATCTGCATAATAAAAAACAACCATCTCACCGCAGGTGGCACAGTCCGTCGACACTGTTGGAATAAAGAAACATATGTGACTCTGTAGTGTTCATTTCAGAACTACCATGCAGTAAGTTACTGCACAGTAAGTATTTGTTGTTAATATTTAAAGTCAAACTTTGTTGTCACAGCAATAATAGCAAACAATCATCACTACCATACAGCCGCAGGCGGCACAGTCCATCGGCACTTCACAAAAAATTAATTTATCTGCACATATCTAAAAAATACAATTTCATTCAAGCGGCTCATACCGAAACCCGAACCCCAGGTCCTTCAATGCAAGCAATGCCATGAACATCACACAGAATATGAAGAACACCGACACAAAACAGGCGAAGTTGTAATGGAAGAAATCCACGCCCGAAAGTCTGACATTCATGAAGGCGAATATGCTCAATGGTTCATTATATACCGGATACAGGTAAGTAAGACCGCCATCAGCTATGTCATCCAGCAATAGATGGGAAAGAAAAGCAGCCTCTGCAAAGATCCCCAGAGATGATGCCTTTGAGATGTTCCTGTATATCATGTGCCCCAGTGTCAATGCTAGTATGAATGCCACAAGGCCGAAGAACAATGAATGTGTCGGAACCGGACCGATACTTGTATGCTGCAGGTTTCCATATAATAAATAATTCCACACCGCAGGCACGTCCGGGAACACCGAACCTATACTTCCGACAAATAATAGCAGGCTTAAATGTTTTACATCCTTAAAGCCTATCTCCCTGCGAAAACCGCTTCCTGCAATTGCAAAGACCCCGACAAGGGAGATGCAGAATATAAAGAAGCTCAGGTGAAATGCTGGATATGGCATGGCATTATTATATAGTTTATTTTTATATATAATTGCTGTTCGATCATCAAACCAAATATGCTATCCGTTCAGTCCAGAGTTGACAATCCAGTATAGAAAAGTGAGTTTACCAACCACCGATACAGTATCATAAAAATAGACAAGAACGGGCCCGCCGCGATTCGAACACGAGTCGATGGGTATCTCCGGACCATTTTGGTCACATCGAAGCCCATCAGGATATCCTGGCTACCCTACGAGCCCGCAAAGCAACTACTGATTGCTGCAGCCTGTATTAAATGTTTCTATCATATGAATCCTGATAGCATTTTAATCGCCATTATCAGGAGTATGGCCCCGAACATCTTTTGCAGTGTTTCCGCCTTTATCCTGCCATGCATCAGGTGAGAACCCAGCTGTGCTCCCAAAAACGATGCAACTACAGCAGCAGCCACCATGTATGGGTCAGGATCCCATGAAGATGCATGTGCCATGAATGCAGAAAGGGATGTGAATAGCACTATAAAGCCCGAACTTGCTGCTGCCCGTTTAATAGTGAAGCCCAATATGAGCAGTAGTGGGACGATGAATGTGCCACCGCCAATTCCAAGCATACCTGATACAGTTCCTATCAGAAATCCGCAGATAACTATCAGCAAATATCTTTTATTTCCATCTATGTGCTTTTCCCTGTACATGACCTGTGCCCTGGAAAATATCATCTCTTCGCCGACAAAGAGCATTAGCATTGAAAACACAAAAAGAAGAAGACTTACAGGTACTATCTTCGTGAAATATGCTCCTATCTGTGCCCCGATCATCGAGGCAATTATGAATGGTATCGTTATCTTAAAATCCACCATCTGTTTTCTCACGTACGTGATAGCTGCAGATCCTGAGGTGATAGTGTTCAGAAGCAGTGCAATGGTGACAGATGAAATGAAATCTCCACTTATCCAGTAAAAAAAAGGCACGTAGAATATGGCTCCGCCAAGTCCGATCATTGAGAAAAGCGAAGATGCGCAAAAAACGATAAGTGCAAGAGTTATTATTTCCATTAGAAACTATCCGAAGAGGTAATCATTTTTGTAAATCACTTGACCTTGACGTACTTATCCTTGAACATCTTAATTTCTTCTTTTCCGCCTACAACAGCAACAACATCTCCTTTCAATATTACTGTGGATGGCAGTATGTCTGTGATGATCTTTCCATCTCTTTCAATTCCGATTATTGTACATCCTACTTTGTTTCTCAGGTCGATGCTTACAACCGTTTTATTTGCAAGCTCTTTATCATCTGTAACTGTGTGTTTCTCGATATCTATGCCTTCATACAGCATAATATCTTCATCCATTTTCTTGCATTCAACATCAAGAAGGCAATGGGATGTCATTTTTGCAAGCATCTGGCCGGCAACTATTGGCAGTGCTGCAACATAATCAGCACCTGCTTTGTATATCTTGTCAATTGATTTGTAGGAATTTGCCCGTGCTATGATGGTGGACTTTGGATTTAATCCTCTGGTTATAAGTGTAGCAAACATGACATCGGTATCTTCATTCAGGGATATGATCACCGTGGAAGCATCCGGGATGCCTGCCTGTATAAGGATGTCTTCTTCAGTTGCATTGCCCACAACATAGTTGTAATCTGCATTTTCGAAATTGTGAACATTGGAATCTACAACAGTGAACCTGATCTCAGCATACTTGAGAGTTTCCACTACGCGTCTGCCAACATCTCCGCATCCGAGTACGACCAGATATCCTTTGTCAGTTGCATTTCCCATTCATGTCACTCCATATATTGCGTCAGTTTCTTCAGACGGGATAATTGCTCACTTGAACCTATTGCCAGCAGAACAGAATTGTCCTTTATTACTTCATCCGATCTGATAATGAAGGTAAGGCTTCCTCCTTTCCACATACCCACAACATTGGCGCCGGTCTTCTCCCGAATGGCTGCATTTTTCATTGTCTTTCCCACAAGGGGACTTTTCGGGTATATGGGCAATTCCACGATGCTGACACCTTCAAAGAACTCTGTGGCTCCTGTCAGCCTGTTAACAAAAGGATCAGCTGCTTTTCTTCCGATGAACCTTCCAAACATTTCCTTTGGGGAAACAACACTGGTGGCACCGGCATATTTCAGGTATTTTTTATTGGACCTGTCTTCAACCATGGCTATTATATTAAGATCACTGATATTACGGGCTGTCAGTACGATGTTTGCATTCATTTCGTCTGAACGGTTTGCGATCAGGAAATGTGCATCTCTGATATTTGCATATTTCAGGGTCTCTTCTTCGTATACAGTGCCAAATATGGCATGAATATTTCTTTTCAGTAGATCCTTTACAAGTTCCGGATCCTCTTCTATCAGGATATAGGGAACATTATTCTCATTCAGTTCCTCGATAAGTGTTTCTATGAGCCTGTTATAGCCGCATATTATGATATGGTCCCTGAGGTTCTTCGGAGCTTTGGTGGGTATGTTCGAATGGATCATCTTTTCCATCCAGAGTATGATTATCAGGGTGAAAAGTATTCCAAAAACAAGAGGTATCCCTGATAGCTGTACAAAGACTGAGTATATTTTCCCCAGGGGAGAGATTACAGTGATGTCCCCGTATCCTACTGTTGTAAGGGTGGAGATCACCCAGTAAAAAGCATCGTAAAGGTTTGCATACGCGGTCTGACCTTCATAGAGCATTATCCTTATGAAAAGAAGCATGTAGAACAATATGATAGCAAGAGCTCCGGTGACTGATTTCAGCAAGGTCATATGCCAGAGGTGTCTTTTTCTCATATAGTTCGCCTTTACATTTCAGCTTATGTTTGTTTACTTACTTGTTTGCCTGTTGTGCTCAGAAACCATGTACGATATATGGTCCGAATATCATGAACAGGAATGACAGAAGTATCAGCATTGCAAAGGTAGCGGCTATCAGTGCGGATATGTGCTCTGCCTTTTCTTCATTACCTGTGATCCTGAACAGGAATGCATTCATGTAATCTCTGAATACGTGTCCTCCATCAAGGGGTACGGCAGGCAGACAGTTGAACAGGCCTACGTAGAAATTCAGCCATCCTATCCACAGAAGTGCATTTGCAAGCCAGAAAACACCAATTCCGAAAGGTGCTGCCCATCCGACAGGTTCGTAGAACTGTGCCAGTGTTCCGCTGAAACCCGGGAATCCCTCTCCTGCAAAACCGATGATCGGCAGTCCGAGAAGTATTATCCATCCGGTGACGCCTGTAAGCATCTGCGGTATGCTCTTAAACAGGTCCAGGTAAGCAGTGGCTGGGAACTCTCCGACAGTGATGCCGAGGGACGTTTTGATCTGTCCGTCCACACTTGTAACAACACCCAGAAATCCTTTGTTCTCAATGTCAGGGTGTTCTGCAAGGGTAACATTATATTTTGTGGTACCTTCGGCATCGTCTGTTCCAAGTTCAACGGTCACTTCCTGTCCGGGTTCACTGTTGTTCATTACATTCCTGAAATCTGTGTATGAACGTATCGGGATTTCGTCTATATACAGGATGGTCATGCCCGCTTCCAGTCCTGCAGCTGATGCCGGTGAATCATCAACTATGCTCTGTATCAGTATGCCTGAAGGTTCAATATCAGTGTCTAAGACCTCGGCTTCATAGCTGGATATCTCCCTGTCTGATGCCGCATGGACTGTAACCTGCGTTCCGGTTTCAAGCCCGTCAAGATATTCCAGCATCTCATTGACATTGCTTATTGGGGTATCATCTATCTGTGTGATGACCATATTTTCCCGAAGACCGGCTGCATAGGCAGGACTTTCTTCCTGCACACCAACTATCATTGTGTCGCCCAGTGGGGAAAGTGATCCAAGGACCGGGCCGAACAGGAGGCTGAATGCCAGGAGCGCCACAACGAAGTTTGCCATTACACCTGCTGCAAGGATGCGTGCTCTTTGTTTACGGCTTGCGATCTTCTCATCATTTTTGACGACTTTGCTGACAACTTTCTTCTCTTCGTTGTCGTCTATTACTATTCCAAGCCTGCGGTCTCCGTATGGGTCATCTGCCTCATTGTATTCTTCTTCTTCCCTTTTGCCGAAAAGTTCCTCTTCATCAGGTTCGGCAAAACCTCCTATCGGAACTACCGCAAGCAGAATTCCCATGGATTTCACTCTTATGTCCTCAACACGGCAGAGAATGGCATGTGAGAACTCATGGACTATCAGGGTAACAACAAGTGCGATTATGCCCCAGGTCAGTGGTATGAACTCATTGACACCGGGTATAAGGAAAATATTCCTTGCCTCATTGAATTTACCGGGCTGCGGCATTGAATTATCTCCAATGGAAGCTATCATTGCAATGTCAGATAATATGATCACAAGGAACATTGCTATCATTCCAATGAACATTAACCGGATGCCTATATCTGCATAGACTCTCCAGGCTTTCTTTGGAATTGCAAGTTTGTCCAGGAGTTTCAGCCCGCGTGTTGTTCTTATCATCAGGACCGGTCCATAGGTACTGATGTTATACTTTTTCAATATTCCTTTCCTTTCAAGCACTATTACGGCCATCCAGTAAAGCAAAAAGAGTGTTAATGCAATGTTTGTTCCGTCCAAAAAAACTCTCCGGCGTTAGTGTTAATTAAATATGGTCCTAATTCTTTTTATAAGGTATATATCTTTGTCATTATACTTTGCAGAATGGATATATACTTTTTCAGGCAAGGTATGTGGGTAAATTAGTGGGGCAGATGTTTATATATTAATAGTAAATATAATAAAAGACGGGTTAAATTTATATACGTGCGTTTTCAAATGTACTATCGATACTTGTCTGCTCTCCGTCTATATTATGCAGGGGCCAATGCAAGGATAATATATGAAACGTTTGACACCCAGGTTTTTAAGGATGTCTTCATTTTATCGATTATAAATTGCATAAAAGGATAAGTATAAAAACAATAAGGGAAATAAGGCAATTACAGAATTTCAAAACGTTGATAAACGTTGATAAGTGGTTACAGTAATTTCGAGCAACAACTGTAAAACCATGACACTATACCGAAATGTAACATATCCGTGAGGGGATGAATGTGCAGTCAATAGTCCAGGAAGCATTAAAACACACAGAGAAAGAGAAAGAGTACCGCCAGTCGATCGCAGTTAACGACCAGTTCAGTGACATCCTTGGCCAGCCCAGGATCATGATCGTTGGATGCGGTGGTGCAGGTAACAATACTATTAACAGACTTTACAACATGGGTATCGAAGGTGCCGAAACAGTGGCTATTAACACTGACAAGCAGCATCTCGACCTTATCCGTGCAGACAAGAAGATCCTTGTGGGTAAGACACTCACCCGTGGTCTTGGTGCCGGTGGTTATCCGGAAATTGGTGCCAAGGCAGCAGAACTTGCACGCGGCACCCTTGAAGAGATCTTCAAGAATGCAGATCTTGTTTTCGTAACAGCTGGTATGGGAGGAGGAACCGGTACCGGCGTAGCTCCTGTAGTTGCTGAGATCGCAAAGGAACAGGGCGCAATTGTCGTAGGTATGGTATCCAGTCCTTTCAGAGTTGAAAGGGCAAGAGCTGTCAAGGCAGAAGAAGGTCTCGAAGACTTCCGCCGTGCAGCAGACACAGTTATCGTACTCGATAACAACAGACTCCTTGAGTATGTGCCAAACCTTCCAATAGACCAGGCATTCTCAGTTATGGACCAGATCATCGCGGAGACTGTAAAGGGTATCACAGAGACCATCACCCAGCCTTCACTTATCAATATTGACTACGCTGACATCAGGGCTATCATGAGCTGTGGCGGCGTTGCTGTAATGCTTGTTGGTGAGAGCAAGAACCAGGACAAGAGTGACGATGTAGTTCGTGCAGCACTCAACCACCCACTTCTTGATGTAGATTACAGAGGCGCAACAGGCAGTCTTGTACACATCACAGGTGGACCTGACCTCAGTCTTAAGGAAGCTGAAGAGATCGCTGCTTCACTTACATACGAACTGTCCCCAAGTGCAAATGTCATATGGGGTGCACGTATCAGTAATGAATACGAAGGCAAGGTTCGTGTAATGGCTATAATGACAGGTGTCCAGTCAGCACAGATACTTGGTCACCCTCAGTGCAATATTGTCCGTGAGAGTGCACCGGTTTCAAACAGGGTCGCTGAAGCACCACGTTCATACAGGCGTGCAGGCACATCCGTTAACAGAGTAAGTCGTCCAGTTGTGGAGCCAATGCACACCGGCGCAAATGGCGGTTCAATAATAGACATTATCCACTGATCTTTAAACTACTTGTCCGGCTCAGGCCGGATCTGCCTTTCTGGCAGTTATTCTTTTTTACTTTCACTGCTATTTCCATTCATGAAAATACTGGTAGCTACGGGCAGGCTTGCAGAGCAGACTGTAAGGAATGCTGTCGGTGACCTTGCCGATGTGCTTATTGTTGATACCAAGGTAGCCGCATTCATCACACCTCGCAAACTGCTTGCGGCAATAGCAGATCAGCTATCTTCCTTTGATCATGACCTGATCTTCATTCCTGGTCTCGTATCCGGTAATTTTACAAAAGCTGAGGATGAACTTGGATGTAAGATACGTCTGGGGCCAAAACATGCTTATGATCTCGGCTTTGTACTCCCTTTTGCAGGGAATATGGAATTTTCCACAAGTGTACCTGCCTGTGAACTGCTTGCAGATGTCAGGAGGGAAATGGCTCTTGAAAAAGTGCAGGAACTTGAAGATGCTGCAGTTGTCCCCCTGACACTAGGGAATTTGAAGATAGGTGGCAATTCCCGCATGAAAGTGATGGCTGAGGTAGTGGATGCCACAGGACTGGAACCTGAAACACTTGCTCTGAGGATACGCAGTTTTGAGAAAAAAGGTGCAGATATAATAGACCTTGGAGCTTCCCTGCATGCTACACCTCAAGACGTAAAACGTGCTATCGGAATAGCCCGGGATACCACGGATCTTCCCCTGAGTATAGATACGCTCGATCCGGTACTTATCAGGGAAGCCCTGAATTGTAGTATTGATCTTGTGCTGAGTCTTGCCAGCAGCAACATTGGTGATATAGGTCCTGAAATTGCTGAAGCTGGTGTGCCTGTTGTGGTCATACCTGATCCGGGAGAGGGTTTTGAGAGCCTTGTCGGCAATATGGAACTGACGCGTGCATCAGGAGTAACTAATCTCATAGCAGACCCCGTCCTTGACCCGATAGGTCACGGAATTGCCGGTTCGCTTGTCCGGTACATGGATTTCCATATACAGAACCCCGATATTCCCATTTTTTTCGGTGTAGGTAACGTAACAGAACTGATTGATGCTGATTCCACAGGCGTCAATGCGACATTATGTGGCATCGGTGCAGATGTTGGTGCAAGCATTCTCTTCACTCCTGAGTACAGCAACAAGACCCAGGGTTCCATCAATGAACTGAAAAGAGCATCCCAGATGATGGTGCTCTCAAAGGAACGCCAGAGTTCACCAAAAGACCTTGGTATAGACCTTATCGGGATAAAAGAGAAAAGAAGGCGTACGGATTCTGTTCTCCCGGATAAATTCATCGCTGCGGAAAAGAATAAAATGTGGACCCTTGACCCCAAAGGCAGTATAAGGATAAGCATAATCCCTGACATCCATGGAAAAAAAGAAGGCTTCATCCTTGCTGAACATGACAGTGCATCCATTGTCGGGAAGACTGCAAGAGAGGTAATGGACACGATTCTCAAAATGGAGCTTGTTTCAAGAATGGAACATGCAGCCTATCTGGGACAGGAGCTTAAAAAAGCGGAACTTGCTCTGAAGCTTGGAAGAAGTTATTCTCAGGATGATGAATTCTAGTATTTCTATTTCTGATCAGTGATGCAGATGATACATCTCTGGTTCTGGGGATGTGTTTTGCTCGAATAGCTTGCATATTTAATCAGTCACCTTTATATAATTATGGAAATATATTGTATGTTTAGTGATGCCTTTCAAATACAAGATTCTGATAGTGGATGATGAACCGCTGAATGTCGAGTTACTCTCTGTTTATCTTGGGGATACATATGAGATTGTAACTTCATACAATGGCAGGGATGCACTTGAAAAAGTTCAAACTGAGTGCCCTGATCTTATTCTTCTGGATGTGATGATGCCGGACATGAATGGTTATGATGTTTGCCGTACCATCCGTAATGAGTTTAAAATGGATTTTATTCCCATAATAATGGTGACCGCTCTAACTGGCAGGGCTGATCATCAGAGGGGAATCGAGGCAGGGGCAGATGAATTCTTAAAGAAACCCATAGGTAAGTTCGAACTTGACAAAAAGATAACCTCTCTTCTGAGGATCAAGGAACAGCATGATAGTCTCCTTACGGAAAAGAACAAAGCCTATCATTATCTTGATTATGTCGGTGTACTTGTTGCAGTTCTTGATACTGATTATAAAATCACGCATATCAATAAAAAAGGTTCTGATTTCCTGGGCTACAATTTTGAGAAATTGATCGGTCGTGAATGGGTTGAATCGTTTATACCAAAGGATTCGGTAAATGGTATACGAAAACATTATGACGGTCTTGCATCAGGCATGCTGGAACCCTATGGGTATTGTGAATTCCCTGTTATCATAAGTAATGGTGAAGAACGGCTTTTCAGGTGGTATGACTCTCCGCTGTTCGATGATTCAGGCAATACTACAGGGATTCTGATATCCGGAGAAGATATCACTGAGATTAAAAAAGCTGAAAAGCAACTTAAAGAGTATGCTGTCCAACTGGAGCGTTCAAACGATCTGAAGGATCTTTTCACAGATGTTATGCGACATGACCTGCTAAATCCGGCAGGCCTTATCAAATCCTTTGTCGAACTGCTTGTTGAACTGGAATCCGATGAATATAAGAAACGCTTGCTTGGGAATGTGAATGAAGCTACTGAAAAGCTGATCGCGATGATAGATGATGCAGCACATCTGGCGAAACTGGAATCAGTTGATGATATTAGTTTTGTGAGGGTTGATATCCGTTCAATGCTGGCCGGAACTGTGGATGGCTTTATGTATCAGATCAAAGACAAGAACATGGATGTTAAGGTCCACCTGGAAAACGAATGCTATGCTGTTGCCAATCCTATGATAGAGAGGGTATTCGTTAATCTGTTATCTAATTCGATAAAATATAGTCCTGAGGGCAGCACTATAACAATAGGGGTTGCTGATATGGACGACAAATGGAATATCAGTTTTAAAGATCAGGGTGATGGAGTACCAAATGCCAGCAAATCTTCTGTCTTTGAACGTTTCAAGCGTCTGCATAAAGAAGATATTCGCGGTACCGGTGTTGGTCTTGCCATTGTCAAAAGGATCATGGATCTGCACAGAGAAACCATAGCTGTCGATGATAATCCTGAGGGCCAGGGCAGTGTTTTCTGGCTGACACTCAAAAAGGACTCCTGATTTTGCTGTTCCGGGATTTTTCCCGGTTTTTTTTATATCTGTGTAGGCTTATTGCACATCGGAGTTAAATGCCACTGCTTAGCGAAAAGAAAGTATATGATATTCGCAAAGAATCGTCAATTATATATTCTTAACGGCCTAATGTCACTCGATCAACAGGTTAAGAGTGATAAACGTGATAAGTGTTAACGAAAAGGGATTAGCAATAATCGATGAGATGCTTGACTGGGAAGAAGAACTGAAAGTCGAGTCCATAGAGCTTGATAACGGTGCTACCGTTATTGACTGTGGTGTGAATGTAGAAGGTGGCTATGATGCTGGTATGTATCTGTCCCGTCTTTGTCTTGCAGACCTTGCAGACATAAGCTACACCAAGTTCGATCTGAATGGTCTTCCAGTACCTGCTATTCAGGTAGCTACTGATAATCCTACCATTGCATGTATGGCATCCCAGTATGCAGGCTGGAGAATTGCAGTCGGCAAGTATTTTGGAATGGGTTCAGGTCCTGCAAGGGCACTTGGTCTTAAACCAAAAGAACTGTACGAAGAGATAGGTTACAAGGATGACTCTGAATTTGCAGTCCTTGTAATGGAATCAAGCGAAATACCAACCGTAGAGGTTGTAGAGTACATTGCAAAACACTGCAGTGTCGATCCTGAAAACGTTTACATTGCTGTTGCACCTACAGCTTCAATTGCAGGATGTGTCCAGATATCCGCACGTGTTGTCGAGACAGGTATCCACAAGCTCGAATCCATCGGATACGACATAAACACCATCAAGAGCGGTTTCGGTGTTGCTCCTATTGCACCTGTTGTCGGTGACGACACAAAATGCATGGGCTCCACAAACGACTGTATCATCTACTGTGGTGAGACATACTACACCGTTGAGTACGGAGATGCAGAGAAACTGGAAGAATTTGTCAAGAAGGCACCATCCACAACATCAAGGGACTTCGGCAAGCCATTCTACACAACCTTCAAGGAAGCTGAATTCGACTTCTTCAAGGTTGATGCAGGTATGTTTGCACCAGCCAAGATAACAGTGAATGATACCAAGAGCAAGAAGTCCTTTACAAGCGGAAGGATCAACCCTGGTATTCTCCTGGAATCCTTTGGTGTAAAAGAAGTCTAACTCTAGAACATACTTAAAATATACCGATACAACCTTAAGGGTTGTATTACTTTTTTCTTTTGGAGACAGTCTAATGCAGATAATAAGCACTTCAAAAGGTATCGGTGGCCAGCTTACAGAATTCAGGAAACTTGTGAACGGATCCAAAAGGATCACTTTTATCGGCACTGTTGGTTTCTGCACCCCGTTTGCGGAACTCATGGCATTCGTCCTCAGGGGCACAGGTAAAGAATCAATATTCCTCCCAAATCTGCAATCTGATGAAGCACGTATAATAGTTTCATCCTCTCAGGGAATGCAGCTTGGTGATATAGTAGACCCTTCTGCAGATACTGTGGTTCTTCTGGGTGGGCTTGCAATGCCAAAGATAGGTGTTGAACCTGAAAAGATGAAAATGCTTTTAGATAACTTATTACAGGATGCTGAAAAGAAACTTGTGATAGGTGTTTGTTTCCAGTCAATGCTGATAGAACAAAAATGGCCTGAAATAATAGATTTTGACTATATTATAGATGCAGACCTTACCAATGAGGTCAAAAAGGTATAATGCAATTCGTCCAGAATTGGTAATTTCGTCTTGATAATTGCTTCACTTTCTTTTTTGATTCAACTGATCCGGGCATCTACTACCACATGCCAGATGCCGGGGGAATATTTTTTGATCTTCCTGCAGTCCAGTATTTCCACATCTCTGCCGATCTTTGAGGCCGCATGCTCAATACGGCTTATAGGTCTGGAAAATATAAGGGTCTCAGGTGTAGTTTCGTGGTAATGGAGGACACCGCCACTTTCTTTCAGGGCTTTGATACCCTGTTCAAGATAGTGGTGTGTAGTACCTACGTATCCCATGATCACTCTGTCCGCTATTCCTTCGGGTGTAAGTTCAGCACAATCACCGTTCCTTGCTTCAACTATGTTTTCCACATGGTTCAGGATAATGTTCTCCCGGAGGTATGCATATGATTGCGGATTTATCTCAATGGCAATGATCCTTGCAGGTTTTGCATGAACTGCCATGGGGATAGTGAAGTATCCGATACCTGCAAACATGTCAACTATGGTCTCATATTCGCCTATCCTGCTCATAAGTGCTTTCTCGTGGAGGTTGCCTTTTGAGAACATGACCTTTGTAACATCGAGTTTGAAAAAACAGCCATTCTCCTTGTTGATTGTTTCTGTGCTGTTGCCGATAAGTACCTCTCTTTCAGGCAGCCTGAACTGACCGCTTATTCCAAGGTCACGTACCACTGTGTTGCAGTACGGGTACATCTGAAGCAGGGACTCTGCAACTCTCAGTTTCAAGTGCTCTATTGCAGGGTCTATGGTAACAACAATTATGTCGCCGAGTATCTGCCAGCCGGAAGGCAGCATTTCAAGTTCACTTTCCGTAATACTTCCATCTAATATTTCTTTGAGTGAGCGCCATTTATTGTAAAAAAGAGCATCCTCCTGCTGGTAAGTATCAAATCCTTCGATATCCTCGGTGACAGGTATTTCAAGGAAGCGTTCTTCAGCATCAATGACCTTTATCTTCCTTTCAGGATCAAGCTTGCCATCTTCTATTATCCTGAGTCTTACGATCTCTGCTTCTTTTACCGGTACGCGAATAATTTTAGTCATATTATCTGGTAATTATCTGATTTAGTTGTCTGGTAGATGATACTTAAACGATACAGCAGGCTTTGAGTATCGGTCACAATTCATTCGCTTAATAGCGAACATTTAAATAGATTGTCGGTTTATTGAGTATTGCATGAACAACGGAGATAACACTGCTATTTTTTCCACTGATATTGGATTTATTGCTCTTAATGGTTCTGTAAAGATTAAAATACTTGAATTTCTAAAAGGTGGCTGCAGATCATTCGATGAGATCGTTCAGCACACCGGAAAGGCTAAATCCACTATTTCCGTTCATCTTAACGATCTAAAATCACAGAGTCTGCTTGAAGAAGCAACTGATGCTCATGATAAGAGGAAAAAGGTCTATTTTTTAAAATGTCAGTACGTTGCATGTTCTCAGGAACCTGGCATGAAACACTATGGTGAGATGCTGGAAGTAATAGGCTCACCTGATATGAATTCCTTTGGTTGTTTGAAATGCTTGTTCCATGCTGTGCAATATGGTTTCCGTGCCCATGGAGTGAATTGTGATCCCATCATGCGAAAAATAGGGAACGATGTAGGAGCCAGCCTTTCCAGGAATTTCGTTTCAAATGAAAAGGGACAGATCCTGGAAGAAATGATGGCTTTCTGGGGAGAGCATGACATCGGAAGTTTTAAAGTCCTGAGTCACGATCCCATAAAAATAGCTGTTCATAACTTTTTTGATTGCCGTTCTATACCGATTAAGGAAAAGACCTTATGCTCGTTTGCACAGGGTGTTTTCGAAGGTGTTTTCAAAGAAAAACTGGGTATCGAATGTGTAATGCAGATGCTTGGAAAATGTGATGACGATTGCGATGCCTGTCATTTCCAGATGATTTTGCTTTAACTTGATGCCTTTATAACACCAAGTTCGCCTTTTACAAATCTGCCTATTGCAGCGACAATTCCGGGTCCATCACTTGTTTCTCTGCAGGTTATCATGTGTTCCATAAGTCCCAGTCTTTCTATCCCATAGATATCCCTTGCGTGACCGGTTCTTTTGACGGCGGCTTTAAGTTCAGAGCGTGTAACCGCATTGGCGATTACTCTATCCTGTTCTGACTTTTTCCAGCCCCACCAGATATCTGCCTGTGCTTTTGTAAAAGCACCTGTTCTTGCTGCTTCGTCCGTGACCTCGATCTTGACAGGCAAATGCTTGATCATTCCAAAGCGGGTAGCTATCTGTTTTGCGTTTCCGGCTCCAAGAATTGTAAGGTTATTTTGGGGAATGCTAACAAGAGTCCCGACATCAACGATTATTTCCTTTTCACGTATCTGATGTATAACGCCGGAGTAAACTTCATTCTTACTAAGTTCTGTGACTGGCATCCCAAATTTACTGCCAAGGAAATTAGATGCAAACTCACTGTCCTCTCCGCTGACATCAACCATTAGCCAGTTATCATCCGATACGGAGAACTTTGCAGAAGCATCAAGCTCTTTTAGTTCATTGCTTATCAACACTTCTGCAGAATGAAATGCTCTTTCCCTGTTGCCATATATTTTTAATAATAGTTTTACAGTGACCATTTTATTATCCTTTCAATTATTGCTTCATCACCAGGTCGAAGATATTCTGTATCTCGTTGAGCTTATCCAGACCTTCATCGTCGATAAGGTTCTCATTCTCTTCTATTGAATTTAAAAGTAACTGGATATCCCTGCTAAAGGGTCCAATTTTCATCTTTATTACCTGAGGTTCTGAATTTTCATTGAAATGATCGTTGTATATAGATACTATCTGCCCATGCAACCTGTCAATGTGTTCCATGGTGAGCCTTTTATCCTCTTCCGAGACTTCTATGTCCTGTGTGGCGGAATCTTCTTTTTTACTCTCTTCTATGCTCTCAGGTGTCTCTCCTTCAATTGCCATTATCAGATTTTTAAGAGCATCAACTACTCTGTACCCATGATCAGTAAGTTCAACATATTTAACACGCCCTTCAACTGAAAATTGTATCAGGCCGTGATCTTCCATTTTTGATAGTATTTTTGTTGTGTGGGCAAAAGTTGAATTTATCTCTTTTGTAATAACTGATGCATATGTTTTCTGTAAAGACCATATAGCCAGAAGTGCAAGGGTTGGTTTCTCCTGTAAAAACAGCTGCTCAGCATATCCTTTTGTCATGAAAGTTCCCCTTTATCTATAATGTTTTGAACCATTATTTGAAAAAACATCATCATACCTTGTATTATATATTATAATATATATCATTAAAATAAAAATAGTATATATTTCTATCGGATATCGGCTATAATTGTCTCAATAGCCGATATATTTGCGTCCGTTTTGAAAGAAATACCACTAAAATGTGTCCTTGAAGCTCTAAATCCTCTGTTCTGGAGCTCCTGTATAACTGTTTCAATTGCAGAAGCGGAAACTCCAACTTTTTTACATATCAGATGCTGGTCATAGAACATTGGAATATCCAGCTCAACCCTGCAGAACTCAAGCATCTTGATGGCGAATTGCTTGGTGCCGCAGTTACGTTGTTCCAGTTCGTCAATGGTTTCGCTACAAAAATCGGGACTATGTATTTTCCCAAGCCACATAGGACCAGCAAGCATATTTTTTCCATCACAAAGACTGCATTTTTCTTCAATATGGGCTGCAAGGCCGTATATTGCTTCCCGGTGTCCGCATGCAGTGCAATGGGCAATGAAACCCATGTTCTTCAGCATTTTGTCAGCCTGCTTTGCACCTTTTTTTATCTCAAGGTAGGTGCGAACGTAATGCCTTGTAGCATGGGTCAGGAGAGGATTCATAGCCTTATCATGAAGTGACAATTCTCTGGCTATTCTTCCAAGGAGTATACGCACTCCCATCTCACTATGATATTCATTATTAAAAGGAATTGCAGCATATTTCCGTATGCCTGAATTGAGGTGAGCACCGCAAAGAGGTGCAGTATCCGTTGCTGTAACTTCAAGCAGGTTGATGACAGAGCGGGCAGCTGCTGCCAGGAAAGGTGCAGGAGTTCCGAATGGGTCAAGGTCGACTATATTGAAATGTTTCTCGTGAAGAAGTACGTTCGCATTCTTATGGCTTGCAATTGTATTGTGCCCAATCTCCAGATTATCTATGTTCTGCTGTATAAGATCACAGGCTTCCTCACTCCAGTCATTAAGTGTTGTGTGTATGCCTGTCTCATTTGCTATCCTGAGTCCGCGAATACCTGAAGCAGAGAGGGCATCCACATAAGTGATGGTCTTCTCAGGGTCAGGTTCCATTCTTTTAACAAAAGCAGATGTTGCAGCTACGGAGATATCACGATTCATCTCCATGACAGGATTATAAAAAACAGGGGCTGCAGATGGTGCAAAATTAGCTCCTTCCGCAGGGATGGGAACCAGGACTTCGGTATCTCCTTCCTTTATAGATCTTACTTTCATCCGGTTCCCTGAAGATTCATTCTTATTTAACAATAATGGTTCCCTTCATCCTTTCTTCCCAACCGAGCACTTTGTATGTGTATGTACCCGTTTCATTGAAAGTGTATCTGAAAGTTAACCT
The DNA here is from genome assembly GCA_002507205.1 of Methanolobus sp. UBA32. Classification (GTDB taxonomy): domain Archaea; phylum Halobacteriota; class Methanosarcinia; order Methanosarcinales; family Methanosarcinaceae; genus Methanolobus. The sequence continues at coordinate 25,459 of DAZF01000042.1, forward strand.
TTTTGCAATGCTTGCATTTTCCCAGAGGCCTTCATTGCTTACAAGTGTGAAGATCCTTGTGGGGTCATTACGGTTGAACCATACAACTGTATCTCCGGTGTTAATGGTTATGTTACCTGGCTGTGTCAGGAAGTTCTCCATGTATATTGTATAGGTCTTTGGTTCATCTGACTCGACAATTTCAAGTCTGTCTTCTTCATCCTCTTCGACTGCTACCTCTTCAACGCTGTCATTCACGTCACCTTCTTCAGTGACCGTTTCATTGACAATTTCTTCTGTAGTTTCGTTCAGCATATCAGTTTCGTTAGGGGTCTCTTTATCTTCATCAACACATCCGATGACGGTAAAAGAGAGTAATATTAGGAAAATGAGTAAAATCTTTGCTTTCATCTGATCACCTGCTTTATAATATAATTTGGATGGTTAAATAACTTATCTGCCAGCCTCTATTAGCTGTACATTTATATCATATTCCTTATTCTCTTTATTAATATCTATAAGTGCTGCAAAACCCAATGCAGCCATTCCGGGATTGACGATTACAGTTTTTCCGGAGTTTCGGATACCTCTTGCTTCATGGATATGCCCGCAGACCATAATGTCAGCTTTATCAAGAAATACGCTCAGAGCTTTGCAGCCTACATGCATATCTCCCACCTCGTCAAGTATTCCGTATGGTGGCACATGTGTGAGGATAACAACCGGTTCATCAGTTTTTCCGGTTTCACTCATCAGGTTATTGAGATTAGTCTCAAAATCACATTCCTCTATCTCAAAAGGGGTGCAGAATGGTGTGGGATTGGAACCGCCCATACCTACAAACTTTACTCCGTCTATTGTAACGGAGCCATTATGGAGATTTGTGGCTTTTGAATTTTCTATTACTTCTAATATAGATTCATGATCGCAGTTTCCAGGAACTGCAAGTATTGGTGGCTTGAACAGGTCAATGAGTTCCAGTGCCTTTTCATCAGGTCCGAAATTAGTGATGTCTCCTGCGATCAGGACAACATCAACCTCTCCGGACTGTTCAAGCAACTCTCCTATTCTTGAATAATTGCCATGCGGGTCTGCAATAGCAAATAATCTCATTTTCATTATCTCCTCATATCTCGGACAGCACCTCTTCTCCTCAGAATGAACGGTCCCCGCCAAGGATCGCTCCAAGTGCACCGCCGCCAATTCCGGCTATGCCCGTTGATTCATCTCTTCTGCTATCACTCTGGTATCTTGACGCTGCCATGATCCTGTCTGCAAGACGTGAGAACGGAAGACTTTGAAGGTAGATCTTTCCGGGACCGGTGAGACTTGCCAGTACAAGTCCTTCCCCACCGAAGAGTGCATTTTTGAATCCGCTTGCCAGCTGTATGTTATATGTTACACTTTCTGCAAAGGCGGTTATGCAGCCGGTGTCAACTCTGATAGTCTCTCCGGCAGCAAGGTCTTTTTCAATGATAGTTCCTCCGGCATGTACAAAAGCAAGTCCGTCACCCTTGAGTCTCTGAAGGATGAATCCCTCTCCACCAAAAAGTCCTGCTCCTATTTTTTTGGTAAGTGCGACCTCAATATCTATACCATTTGCTGCGCAGAGGAATGAATCCTTCTGGCACAGGAAGCTGCCTCCCAGTTTTCCAAGGTCAAGTGGTATTATCTTTCCGGGATATGGGGCTCCAAAAGCAACATAGCCTTTTCCTGAACCTTCCTGGACAAAACTTGTAATAAAGAAACTCTCTCCTGTCACCGCACGTTTCAGGCCTTTGAGCAAGCCGCCACCAGTTGATGTCTCCATTTTGATACCTGGTCCCATATACATCATTGCGCCGGCTTCTGCTCTTACTGCCTCATTTTTGTCAAGTTCGATCTCTACAAGCTGCATATCGTCGCCAATTATCTTATAATCTATTTCATCTGCCATGAGAAAATCTCCAATATACCTGATATATCGTTGTACAATACATCATTATAGAACTTTTGATAGATTTGTATTGCCATGTATCTATGGTTTGATCTTTTGGCTTTAAATAGCAGATATCTGCACAACTCAACTTGAATAGTTTAATATATCTCCTGTGCGTAACCACCTGTTGATAAGTGTGTACCGAAAAAATTTTCCACTTCATTTGAAGCATTATTTGCTTGCATTGCAAGCAAGGAAGCATGGCGGTAGGGTTCATGAAACAGCTGAAAAATATAATATGTCTGAATCAGATATGCTTGATTTCAGTTCAAATGCAAATCCTCTGGGCACACCTTTTGAGTTTAAGGAAAGTGGACTTGACAAAGAGCAGATAATCTATGATTCTATTGCCCGTTCAGAGCAGTATCCTGATAATCGTTATCTCGAATTAAGAACTGCTGCTGCCGGTTTTCTGGGTCATGGTATCAATTTTGAAAATATAGTTCCTGGTAATGGCTCATGTGAGTTATTACGCCTGTTGATAGGGTCCGTTGTAAATGAAGAGGATATGATAATAGTTCCTTCTCCTTCCTCCGGGCAGTATCGGCATGTAGCTGAGATCTTCGGTGCCCGTGTACATTCATTTACTTCAAAGGAATTATTGAATCTTCCTAAGATGACTCTGGATCGGGCAAAGATGGTCATAATTGAGAATCCCAACGATCCCACCGGTGAACTTATATCCAGGGATTCACTGGCCGAATTTGCAGGAAAATGCGCTGCACATAATACTTTGCTCATAGTCGATGAGTCATCTATAGAACTTGCTGATCCTGCCATGAGCATTGCGGATATGGTGCTGGAAAATGATTATCTCTTTGTAATACGGTCAGTCTCAAACATTATCGGTATGCCTGGCATTAGGC
>DAZF01000001.1:0-226 GCA_002507205.1 Methanolobus sp. UBA32
TCCTGCACGAGTTCAAGGAAGGAAAGAAGGTCAGGACCCACCACAGGGACATGATCATACTTCCCGAAATGATCGGAACAACTATCGAAATCCACAATGGAAAGGACTTTGTAAACGTTGATCTCCAGCCTGAAATGATCGGGCACCGCTTCGGAGAATTCGCACCCACAAGATCAAAAGTTAACCACGGCAGTGCAGGTGTGGGAGCAACCCGTTCAAGCAAGTT
>DAZF01000001.1:254-15338 GCA_002507205.1 Methanolobus sp. UBA32
CTATTCAGCGCGGAAGAGTGATCCATGGGTTCATGCCGAGAGCCAGAGGAAGGGCAACGCCCAAAGACACGGAAACTGTAAACATCGAGATGATCCTCTCCGAGGTGCGCTAAATGGCAATAGAGAAAAAGTTCGTCAATGACGGGTATGTCAAAGCTTCCATGGACGAGTATTTTGCAGAACAGCTCAACAGGGCTGGATACGGCGGCATGGAGTTAAACAGGACCCCCATGGGCACTCAGATTATTATCTACTCCGAAAAGCCTGGAATGGTAATCGGGAAAGCCGGGAAGGTCATCAGAAAACTTACCCGTGACGTTGCAACCAAATACAACCTCGAAAACCCGCAGATTGACGCTCAGGAGGTCAAGAAGCCCGAACTCAATGCCCAGATGATGGCATCAAGGCTTGCAGCTTCCATTGAGAGAGGCTGGTACTTCAGAAAAGCCGGTCACAACACCCTCAGGGCAGTCATGAACGCAGGCGCACTTGGCTGTGAAGTCGTAATCTCCGGAAAGCTTACCGGAGCAAGGTCAAGAGTCGAGAAGTTCGTTGACGGGTACATAAAGCACTCCGGACACCCTGTAGAAGAAGTCGTGCACGAAGGGTTCGCAGTAGCAATCAAAACGCTCGGGACCCTTGGCTGCAAAGTAAGGATCATTCAGCCAGGTGTTATCCTGCCCGACTCATATAAAGTCAGGGAATCCGTTGAAATTGAAGAACCCGAAAAGCCTGCTGAGAAGCCGGCTGAGAAACCTGCCGAAGCTCCCAGAAAGGAAGCCGCAAAGGCAAAAGCTCCTGCTCCTGCAGCAGCCCCTGCACCGGCACCTGTAGAAGAAGCCGAAGTTGCAGAGCCTGAAGAAGCCGAAGAAGAGTTCCAGGCTGAAACCTCAGAAGACTTCGAAGAAGCAGAACTTGTTTATGTCGAAGGCTCTGAAGAAGTCCGCAGGCAGGTCAACGGCGTCTGGCAGCACAAGCATGAGAGCCACGACTACTGGCACCCTATGGCAAGAGTCCACAAGGAGGCTAAGGAATAATGGCAATTCTCAGGACCAGCGAAATCCGGACCATGACAGTTGAAGAACGGGCTGACGAACTCGAAAACCTGAAGAATGAGCTTGTAAGGGAAAGGGCACTCACCTCTGCAGGTGGAGCTCCGGAGAACCCTGGCAGGATCGGAGAAATCAGGAGAACGATTGCCCGCATAAAGACTGTATCACTCTTCCGCGCTGAATAGCGGCGTGGATGATGTACATGTTTGCAGGCTCAAGGCCCTTGTACTCGGCATTGCTTTCTGCGTTTTTAAGGACCTTTAAGATCTCTTTAGAAGCGCTGACAGGGTATCTTCCTGCAGCCATGGGACCTTTCCTGTGGCCGGTTCCCTCGTGGTGTCTCTTGAAGGGTACTGCCTGTTTCATGGCGATTACGTCTTCAAGGAACTTCCTTGCTTCAGAGGCTTTCATGCCCTTAATCTTGCAGCATACTTCACGGGACTTCTTCGGGGAAATGTGAAGTTCAGAACCCATTGCTTTAGAGGTAGTTTCAGGGTCGCCGTTGATTGAGTAATTGATTCTTGCCATTCCCTTTCACCTCATTTCAGCGGTACGAACTTGCTTGAACGGGTTGCTCCTACACCAGCGCTTCCGTGGGAAACCTTTGGACGGGTTGGTGAGAATTCTCCGAATCTGTGTCCGATCATTTCAGGCTGTATCACGAATGCCACAAATGATTTACCGTTATATACTTCTACATTTTTGCCGACCATTTCAGGGAATATAATGATATCTCTGTAGTGGGTCCTCAAATTATCCTTACCATCTTTGAGCTGTTGAACAACGCTCTTCCTGCCGTCTGTATAGCCCCTCTTAAGAGTACGGCGTTCACGTGCAGGCAACATCTCAACAAACTCATCATTGCTAATGGCCTGGAGTTCTCCTACCGTTTTACCACGGTAGGTATATTCACCTTTTCGTTTTGGTAATCTTGATGATGATAGTTTCTTTGCCATGTAATAACCTCCGGTTAACGCTTTCCGGTCCTGCGTGCTGCAATCTGACCTACCTTACGTCCAGGAGGCGCATTCCTTCCAACAGTTGTTGGCTTACCAGGATGCTTACGGTTACCTCCACCGAATGGGTGGTCGATAGCGTTCATAGCAATACCTGATACACGAGGATACTTTGCAGCTCTTGTCTTCATCTTGTGGTATTTCTTACCTGCCTTAAGGAAAGGCCTGTCAACCCTGCCGCCACCTGCAACGATACCGATTGTTGCGCGGCATTTAGGATTCAACCACTTCATTTCACCTGATGGCATCTGAACAACAGTCTTACCACGGTCGTGGGATACAACTGTTCCATATGCACCTGATGCACGTGCGAACTGCCCACCATCGTTTGGCTTTGACTCAATGTTACATACCGGGATACCTTCCGGGATCTCTGCCAGAGGCAGGATGTTACCGGGTTTTATCTCAGCTGATATTCCACATGCTATCTTTTCGCCTAAGGATATACCTTCAGGCGCAATGATCAGGCGTTCTTCACCATTATCAAAGGAAACCCTTACAATAGGTGCTGAACGAGCCGGATCGTGTGTAATCTCAATTATTGTACCATACACAGTACCCTCTTCATCAACACGAGGGTGCTTAAGTGCAGCCTTGTACTTGTGTGAAGGAGCCCTGTATGTAGGAGTTCCACGACCCCTGTTCTGTGATATAATTCTCTTACCCATGTTACTTCACCTCACATAAGACCTATTCTGGTTGCTATCTCATGGGCGGCTTCTGTGCCTTCGAAAGTAACGATAGCTTTCTTCAGACCTTTCATAGTGCTCATTGTACAGACTGATTCAACAGGGAATCCGTACATCTTCATTACATCTGACTTGATCTGATTCTTGTTTGCGCGGGTATCAACAATGAACTGAAGTTTATTGTCTTCCAGCAGCATCATCGCTTTTTCAGTGATAAACGGATACTTAATGACGTTCATTCGAACATTCCTCCCAGAGAGGATATTGCAGACTCTGTCCAGACTACTAATCTACCTGCGTGTGTGCCCGGTGCAAGGAGTTCAGCATTCAGTGCGTCAACAGATACGACATCCACACCAGAAAGATTCCTTGCGGACTTCATTAATGGACTGTCACATGTTGCAACAATGAGGAGACTCTTTTTGTTCTTGTATCTCCTGCCACGAAGCTTACCCTTTCCTGCACGGATGTTCCTGCCGTCCTTTGCACGGACTACGTCCTCATAAACACCTGCATTCTGCAAGAAACTTACAACATCCTTTGTCTTTTCGACGTTTTCCAGTTCGTCTGCAGCCACTAATGGAAGCTGTGCATCGAATCTGTGCCCACGGCCCTTTACAAGTTCTGCATCGATAGTAGCAGCAATTGCGGAGCGTATGGCCATACGTCTTTCCTTCTTGTTTACCTTCTCAGTCCTGTCTGCTTCAGGCTTTGGAGGATGTGCTCTCCTACCACCTACAGCGTGAGGAACTCTTGCTGCACGGCTACCATTGACAATCCTTGGGATCTGAGCAGCGCCTCTGCCTGAGCCCCATGACTTTGCGGATGTGTCCATACCAGCATACATCCTTGGACCGTATGGCTGATACCTGTTTGCCTGAGCTGCAAGAACTGCCCTTTTGATAAGATCAGGTCTGTATGCTTCATCAAATACATCAGGAAGGTCAATTTCTCCCTTTGCATTTCCTGATAGATCTATAATTTTTGCTGTAATCATTCAGTTCACCCCTGCTTGGACTGTGTGCTTACGTGAACGATTTCCGGTTCACTCATAGCAGGTACTTTTGACCTCATCGGATCTCTGAGTCTTACAAGCCTCTTTGAAGGACCTGGAACACTTCCTTTAATAAGGACATATTCACCACGAACAAGACCGTAGTTAAGGAAACCGCCTGCAGGAGTAATCTCTTCTCCATCAGTACCTACCTTAAGGATACGCTTGTTGTATTCGGTCCTCTGGTGGTAACCCATCTGTCCCATCTGAGGAACTCTCCAGCTTACATGAGCAGGATGCCATGGACCAAGAGTACCGATCTGCCTGAGACTTCCCTGACGTGAGTGCTTATTCTTCATCATACCGATACCCCATCTCTTAACAGGACCCTGGGTACCTTTACCGGTTGTGATAGCTGCTACGTCTACAAATGTACCTTCGTCGAAAACATCGCTGATCTTTATTTCAGAGCCAAGTATGGACTTTGCATACTCGAACTTTGCCTTTACATCAGATCCACTAACTGCGGTTTCCATTATGTCCGAATTCTTCTTAGGAACACCGGTCAGCTTCTTTGGTAAAGTGTAAGTGATCACTTTAATGTCTGTAACGTTGCCACCATCGATCAAACTCTCAATCTTTGCAAGAGCAGAGTCTGTGTTTGATGTCTTTGGCAATGCTATTGTCTTTCCAAGACTCTCGTCGAGGTCTGCTGCCCATGCTTCAGAAAGTGCTTTGTCACCATATGATGAGCTGGTGTAGGCACGGACTGCAGCAACACGAACAGCAGGAGTTTCTACAACAGTTACAGGAACTGAAATCTCCATACCTTCTGTGAGACTGTACTTAACGTCATCAATCATTACCACATGGGTCATACCTACCTTGTAGCCTGCAAAGTCCTGGAGCTTTGGTTCTCCAGCAGTCAGCGGCCATGAGTTAAACCTTGGTATGTGGCTTTTTGCTCTTACGCGTGGACTGAAAGCGAGTGATCCTCGTCTTGGTCTGTGTCCTTTTGCCATTATTATTCTCCTAATTATACATTTTCTACTTGACAGGCCAATGCAATTTTGCAAGGCCCATTTACGCGAGAAAGTCAGGCAGGAACCACTAATGAAAAAGAAGTAGATATGACATCGGCAGACTCCACGTACTCGTATGGTACGCATTCAACACCGACCCTTACATCCCTCCAGTCATCAACGGACCTTAGTATGCCCAAAGGCATTACTGAGTGGTCATCTCGAAAAGATTTAAACACTGCAGTATTTTAACACATTTTGTGTAAGCGGGCATTCTTGAAGAGGCCCAATTATACTTCATGTTAAATCCGACTTTTTCGCACTGTAATCTTAATCCGGCCAGATACCCATTTCAATGGAATCTAACGTTGCGCCATTAAAGGGATATATTGTATATAAACCCTTTGCAAAGGAACAAACAAAAAACAAATAAATAGGACATCGTGACACTGTCAGACAGATATCAGGAAGAAATATAGTATAATACTATAATAGTATAATGCACTATATTAAAATATAATTATTACTTACCAGGCTGGGAGTGAAAATTTGGAAATAAAAAAAGCTGTAATACCTGTCGCAGGAATGGGGACAAGATTCCTGCCAGCGACAAAGTCCATGCCAAAAGAAATGTTACCGATAATTGATAAACCAGTGATCCATCATGTTGTGGAAGAAGCCATAGCATCAGGGATCGATGACATAATATTCATAACTGGCAGAAGTAAAAGATCCATAGAGGACTACTTTGACGATTCCCCCGAACTGGAGAGCCACCTCCGTCAAAAGAACAACGATAAAATGTTGAAGATGGTACAGGACATCTCATCCATGGTAGACATCCACTACATCAGGCAAAAAGAACCCAGGGGGCTTGGAGATGCCATTCTCACCGCAAAGAAACACATCAATGACGAACCTTTTGCCGTACTGCTTGGCGACGATATCATTGTGAACAAAAAACCATGCACTAAACAGCTGATCGATAACTTCCAGAAATACGGACGGTCCACCATAGCAGTAGAAGAAGTTCCCTTTGAAAAGACAGGCAGTTATGGAATTATCAAAGGCAAAGCAATGGATGATTCACTGTACATACTAGAAGACATCGTGGAAAAACCAAAACCAGAAGATGCCCCATCCAACATCGGTGCGATCGGGAGATACGTGTTCACGCCGGAAATAATGGATTGCATACACAAAACCACTGCAGGAGTAGGTAACGAGATCCAACTTACAGACGGCATACGCCTTTTGAAGGAAGAACAGAAGATCTATGCATACAAATTCACAGGTAAGAGATACGATACCGGTGACAAAGTAGAATACGTTAAAGCAATCATCGATTTTGCCCTCAAAAATGAAGAAACAATGGAGCTAATAAAAGAACACATCGCAGGCATAACCTGTGATCCCATTTTGATTAAAGCGAACGATCATTGAAGGGCTATGACAAATAAAAAATCCCCTCATGAAGTTATGCTTTCAGGGAACCGGCATCTGCAGGTTGAGGCCGAACAGGCTACTGATTTAAATATCCTGCCGATAACAAGAATTGCATATGCTCCACAAGGCAGCTCGAAGGAAATGACTACTTTCATCATACCATTTTCCCTGTTAAGCTCATCCGGGCTAACCTCAAGTATCCGGAGATGTTCCGGAAACACAATTAAAGTACGCTGTTCTTTGCCAGTATCCGGAGAGCATCTATAGTATTATACTTCTGCTTCATCAGGAGATATACACGCCAGGTGCCCCTTCAGAGAACATCTTCGGAGAATATACCTCATCAACCTGAAAATCGGAAGGAATTGCCTTTAACTGTATATGCTACCTCCTGTATCCGAAAATAGTAACTTTAGAGAGAACATCATCTATTAAATGCACCTGTCATACGCAACTGCCCTGAACTGCCAGCAGAGGTCATGGACAATAAGCACATGACCGGGCTAATAAGGAAAAATACGTACAGTAGAAGCATAGAAATAATACACAAACCAATAGGTATGCCCATCATGCGCTCCTTTTTCAAGATACATGCACAATGCGCCATATATTGTGCTTGTATTTAGATATATGTTAAGGAAAATACAGCATCAAGATGAAAAAACACAAAAAAGTGTCAAAAATAGCAGACTGCAAAATATGGATCGAACTTCATATCAAAAAAGATGAAGGATGACCGGCAAGATCATCCCTGTATCTGGGATCTGCCCAGTTCAAATGCTTTTGTGTTAATATCAATGGTCTTTGGAGGTACAAGTTCCCTGACACACCCAAGCATAGTGTCGACAGGTATCGGCAGGTAATTTGAGACCGCACCCACCATGACAACATTCATGGATTGTGGATGTCCTGCTTCTTTTGCAAGCTCTGTGGCATTGAAGGCCTTTACCACATGATTCTGCCCAAGTTTTGCAATTATTGCTTCAACATCCGGGTAGGTGCAAAGACCTGAAGTTACAGTCACCGGAAGTATCGGGTCGGTATTGACTATAATTATACCATCATCAGAAAGATATTCAAGATACCTCAGTGCCTCACTTGGTTCAAGAGCAAGAAGTACATCAGCACCTTTCACAGGGATCATGGAACCAAGTTCACATTCAAGCCTGATGTGGTTTACTACAGAACCGCCACGTTGTGCCATTCCATGAGTTTCAGCTGCACGCACCGGCATGTTTTCCTTCACAGCAGCCTTACCGATTATATCTGATGCAAGGATCGCACCCTGTCCACCCACACCGGCGATAACAAGATCGAATCTGGAAATTCCTTCAGCACTCATTTCCTCACCTCCGAGATAGCATCAAACTTGCACATACGGGAACATACTCCACAGCCAGTACACATGTTATTTATAGATGCTTTTTTGGTCTTTGTATCAAATTCAATTGCAGGGCAACCGAGATTCACACATAGCCTGCATCCCACACATTTTTCAGCATCGACAGTAAATGGTTTTCTTCGAATGCCGGCACGTTTTGCATCGATGATACAATATTGTCTTGTGATGACAACGGAAGTTCCTTCGTAGCTCTTTGCCCTTTTGAAGACCTCTTCAGTCTGCTCAAGGTCATAAGGGTCAACGACTTCCACAAACTCGGCACCAAGTCCTCTGCAAAGCGCTTCAAGCGAGACTTCCACCGTTGGCTCACCTGTGGCAGTCTTACCCATACCAGGATTTGGCTGGTGACCGGTCATTGCGGTGATGCGGTTGTCCACTATAGTTACTGTGATGTCTGCTTTATTATAGATAGCATTGAGCAGACCATTCATTCCAGTGTGGAAGAATGTTGAATCCCCAATGGAACAGCATATCGGTTTTTTCTCGCCTGCCTGGTACATTCCACTTGCCACAGTTATGCTTCCGCCCATGCAGAGCGTCGTGTCAACCGTGCCACTCTGGATACCCAGTGTATAGCAACCGATATCGCTTGGGAAGATCGCATTCTTACCATACACTTTTTTCATGACATGGAAAGTGGCTCTGTGGGAACATCCCGGACACATTACAGGAGGGCGCATTGGAAGGTCAATTCTGCATGCATCGTAATCAAAATCTTCCCCGGCATCAGCCGGAACAGCAGTCCTTTCAAGTCCTAGTACCTCTGCAAGGACATCTGCACAGATATCCGTGTTCAGCTCGAACACCCTTGGAACAGGACCTTGCATCTTGCCGATTATCTCCACGCTGGTACCGGTCTGCTGTGCGATTATCCTTACCTGTTCTTCTACTACAGGTTCCATTTCCTCGAAAACAAGTATTTGATCAACATTTTCCAACAGGGTCCTAATCTTGTTCTCAGGAACAGGATATGTCCCTATTTTAAGGAATGATGCATTCAATCCCTGTTTAATGATGGCTTCTTTGGCATATACTGAAGCAATTCCCGATGCTATGACACCAAGTTTTGCGCCTTTGTTAATCTCCAGTTCGTTCCATGGAGAGTTCTCGAGTTCGGCAAGAATGTCCTTTTGCAGTTCAAGCAGATGGATGTGCCGGACCCGTGCATTCTTGGGAACCATGACCCATCTTTCGAGCTCCTTCTGGAAGTTTGCTGCGGGTTTCTCCTCATTTACAGGTCCAAGTTCCACATCGGATTTACCATGAGATATGCGTGTTGTGGGCCTGAAAATTACAGGCATCTGTACCTTATTTGATAATTCGAATGCATATGGGATCATATCCTTTGCTTCCTGCGGTGTGGAAGGGTCCAGACATGGGATAAGTGAGAATTGTGAGTACCTGCGGGTGTCCTGTTCGTTCTGTGATGAGTGGCATGAAGGATCATCTGCAACGATGATGATCATACTACCTTTGACACCCGTATATGCCAGAGTCATCAGCGGATCTGCTGCTACATTGAGCCCAACATGTTTCATGGTCACTACAGAACGCACACCAGCCATCGCTGCGCCGGCTGCTACTTCAAAGGCAACCTTCTCATTGACCGACCACTCTACATAAAAATTCCTTTCCTTCATTCCTGCCAGTGTACCGATGATCTCGGATGACGGTGTCCCGGGATACCCGGATATGACCTGCCCTCCACCTTCCACGATACCGCGTGCAATTGCAACGTTTCCCAGCATGTACTCGCGTGTGCTCATTATAATCTCCTGCCAAGTCATACTTAATGATTATTGATAAAGATATCTAAAAAAAACACAATCGTGTTACTGTGTGACAGTCTGCCTTTTGCAGGAATTAAGAGAGGAGAGTTGTGTGTTAAAGAACCCATTTTTCTTTTTTACTTCTGACCAACGCCTGTATCTGCATGAGCAGCATCTTGTAAAAGATTATAAGTCAACACCACCCATATATCCAGTATATAGTATTTCTGCAGGAGATAACGATTCTTGATAGCACTTCGGTTTTACAGGATCTACGACATCGGACTTGAAATAGATCTTGACTGGCTGGAAAAAGAACTCGCCAGCAGCTTCCTTACTGCAAGGACCAGTTTTCTGCGAGTCAACCCGAAATCCATTGTAATGGACATGCCACCCCTGCTGATCAGGATGGGAAACTCCAGCGTTGAAAAGGGAGGCATGACCTATGATCTATCCGTATTTGCCCGCATATTCGATATAGGTGCCATCAGCCTGTGCCTGGTCTATGAAAGACCGGAGAAGGATTTCAGCCTCCTTGAAGAAACTGCGCTTCTTTTTGCAGGACAGGAAGGACTTTCGGACCTGTTTTTATCACACCTGAAAACGCTCACTGACATGCTCAAAACACACATCAGAGGCTTTGCACTGAATCCTGATTTCTTTGAGGACTACACAATATACCTTATGGACTGGAAGGACGAAACAATAGACCCTATATCCCTGATGGCAGGGGAAAAGAGGGACTTCTCACCACAGATGAGAGAAGAGATACTCAGAGGTTCACAAAGCTACACCAATGATGATCTTGCTATCCTTTCATGGGATACAGCCTTACTCTGCAATCCAGACAGCCCAACTGATTTCTTTGACCTGATCGAATTTGCAAATGTGCAGGTCTTTGAACTGCGCTACTATGACAGGGAACTGAGCCGCCAGATGGAAAAGATGTATGATGACATCGTTCTTGCCGATAAACTCCCAAAATATAGAAGAAGGCACAAGTATCGACTTATTATGATGCAGTTGATGCAGAATAACGCCGAGCTGTCCGAAGTAACCGAGAAGGTAAATAACCTTATCAAAGTCACAGAAGATGTCTACTATACCAGAGTATACGCATCTGCCCTGAAAATGCTTAGAAGCAGCCAGTGGACTGAAAGCGTGAACCATAAGATAGACGTGATAAGGGACAATTATTCCATGCTCTCCGAAGAAATCCACATCCAGCACTCCCATAACCTTGAGTGGATAGTGATTATTCTCATTGCTTTTGAAATAGTCATAGCTATTGTGGAAAGGCTGGTTTGAGCTGAGACGTTGATTTGGAGATAATACTAATTTTTGCCACTAATGAGAGTTATATGTAAAAGTGCTTAACTTAGATATTGAACACGCCACCACCATAATCGATAAGTATAAAACCAAAGAACTATGTGCAATATCACTATATTACATAGTAACTTTTAATAATCCTACATCACTCTTTTAAGAAACCCAAGGTGGTTTATTTCATGGTTCTGGAAATTGAAGAAAAGGTCATTGAAGCAAAGAAGGCATCTATTATCCTTGCAAGTGTCAGCACAGAGACAAAGAATGCCGCTCTTGAAGCAATGGCACAGGCACTTGACGATAATCGCGATAAGATACTTGAAGCAAACCAGAAGGACGTTGAGACTGCTGAGAAGCTGAAAAGGAAAGGAGAACTTTCCCAGGCTCTTGTGGACAGGCTCAAGGTCAGCGACAGCAAGATCAGCGGAATGATAGACGGCATTCGTGACGTTATCAACCTCGAAGACCCTGTGGGAAAGACCATTGATGCTCTCGAACTTGATCAGGGACTCGAATTATACAAGGTAAGCTCCCCTATCGGACTCATCGGAGTAATATTTGAAGCACGCCCTGATGTCGTACCACAGGTCATGTCCTTATGCTTAAAAAGCGGGAATGCCACCATATTCAAAGGCGGTAGCGAGGCACTTAATTCCAACCGTGTGATCTTCAATCTCTTAAATGAAGCTGCAGAATCCGTAAAAGGAATGCCTGAAGGCGCATTCCAGCTAATGGAAACAAGGGAAGAGGTCAATGATATTCTCAGCATGGACGCATACATCGACCTGCTCATACCAAGAGGGTCCAATGCATTCGTAAAATACATGCAGGACAACACAAAGATACCAGTTCTCGGACATGCAGACGGCATCTGTCACGTATATGTTGATGACGAAGCAGACCTTGGAAAAGCGTACGATGTATGTTTTGACTCAAAAGCCCAGTATCCAGCGGTCTGTAACGCAATGGAAACACTGCTCATCAACGAGAAGATAGCCAGCAAATTCCTTCCGAAAATGGCAAGGATGTACGGCGATGCGAATGTAGAAATGCGTTGTGATGACAGTTCCTTTAAGATACTTGAGGAAATTGACTTCCTCCAGAACGTAGGCAGGGCCACTGAAGATGACTGGAAGACCGAGTACAACGACCTGATACTCTCCATAAAGATAGTCGGATCAATGGAAGAGGCCATGGAACATATCAATAATTATGGTTCCCATCATACCGATGCCATCATAACGGAAAGCGACCTGAAAAAGAAGAGATTCACTGACCTTGTAGACTCATCAAGCGTGATGATCAATGCGTCCACCAGATTTGCAGATGGTTTCCGCTATGGAAAAGGCGCAGAAGTCGGGATCAGTACCAACAAGATACACGCACGTGGTCCTGTTGGCATGGAAGGACTGCTCATCTACAAGTACATCCTTGTGGGCAATGGCGACAAAGTTGGAGATTATGCAGGACCTGATGCGAAGAAATTCACACATCGCAGACTCAACAAGACAGCCTCGAATGCTCTTTCCAGGAATTAACAGCCTTATAAAAAGCGGAAGAAAATACAGGAGCATCACTTTTGAACGACAGGAAAGAGCTGTTTAAAGATGTGACAAGGATAGTTGTAAAAATAGGTACATCATCCATCAACACCGAAGACGGTAAGCTGAACCGACAGTTCATGGACAACATGGCTGCACAGGTCGCTGAACTGCACGAAATGGGTAAAAAGGTCATCCTTGTAAGCTCAGGTGCCATCGGCATAGGAATAGACATACTGGATTTTGACAGCAGGCCAAAGGAGATACCTGTCAGACAGGCATGTGCCGCTGTGGGTCAGGGTGTGCTCATGCAGGAATGGAGTAATTCCTTTGCAAAACACAACCTGAAAGTGGCCCAGATACTTCTCACTTATGAATCGTTCTCCAACAGGCTGACCTATCTGAACCTCAGGAACAGCATATCCACCCTCCTGAGCTACGGTGTCATACCTATCATCAACGAGAATGACACTACGTCTGTTAATGAGATAGAAGCAACATTCGGTGATAACGACAAACTTTCCGCAATGGTTGCCAGCAAGACAGAGGCCGACCTTCTGATCATCCTTTCCGACATTGACGGCCTTTATGACAAGAACCCTAAGAGAAACCATGATGCAACACTCCTGAGCCTTGTGGAGGAGATCACACCGGAAGTCGAAAGTTACGGCGGGAATCCTACAAGCATGAAAGGTGTGGGGGGCATGAGAACCAAGATAGAGGCTGCAAAGATATGCCACATGTCAGGATGCTACCTTATTATTACTAACAGTGCCATCAAAAATGTAGTGATTAAAGTACTTGGCGGGGACAATATCGGAACACTGTTCCTTGCAAATCAGGATGTACAAAAGAACAGGATACGCTGGATACTGCTATCAAAATCATGTGGCTCCATCGAAGTCGATGCCGGTGCCAGGGATGCAATACTCAACAGTATGAGCCTGCTTCCATCCGGAGTTGTAGCTCTACACGGTGACTTTGACAGGGGAGAGATAGTTGAGATACTATGCGAAGGACATGTCTTTGCAAAAGGTATCACTGACTACACATCCGAAGAACTTGAAAAGGTCAAAGGCCAGCACACAGATATGATAGCTGACATTCTTGGTTACAAGAACTACAACCATGTCATAAAGAAAGAGAATATCGGAATTTGCTGAGCTTTTTTCCAATTATTTTTCCTGGACAGCAACTTTCATTAATAATTAATAATAGTTTATACTGATATTTCAAACTCAAGATCAAAAATGACACTGGAAGAACAGGTTCTTGAAAGGATTAAACCCAGTCCTGAAGAAAAGAAAAAACTTGAAGAAATTGCTTCAGAGCTGCTTGGAAAGGTAAGTGATTCTGCAAGACTTCTTGGAATAAATGACATCACACCCAAGCTTGTAGGTTCTGCTGCAAGGAACACCTGGATATCCGGTACCCACGACCTTGACGTTTTTATCGCGTTTCCTGAGAGCACCAGCCGGGAAGAACTGGAAAACAACGGACTTCTCATTGCCAGGGAAGTTGCAAAGGAAGGACAGAACATTGAGGAACGCTATGCAGAACACCCCTATCTAAACATTGAGTACAAAGGATTCGATGTTGACCTCGTACCATGTTTTGCTGTAGACTCCGCATCCAGTATCAAATCTGCAGTTGACAGGACACCTTTCCACAATGAATTTATAAAAATGAGTATCCCCGGCCGCGAAGATGATGTACTTATCATGAAACAGTTCATGAAAGGCACCGGCACCTATGGTTCCGAACTCCGGACACAGGGATTCTCAGGCTATCTCACAGAAATTCTTATCATACACTACGGTTCTTTCCGGAACACTATCAGAAACGTCTGCAACTGGAAACCAGGGCTTACCATCGACATGCTTGAACACGGAACCCTCAGGCACGATGACCCTCTTGTTGTCATCGACCCGACAGATCCAAAAAGAAATGTTGCTGCAGCACTTTCCCCTAACCAGTTCGCAAAGTTCATTGATGTATGCAGATCATATGCAGAAGGGCCTTCTGAAGAGTTTTTTTTCCCCAAGGAAAAAGATCCTATGAAGAAAGAAGAGATCATCGACATGATGAACTCAAGAGGAAGTTCCTTCATTGCTATTGTCTTTGAGGCTCCGGACCTTGTAGACGACATCCTGTATCCGCAGCTGGACAAAATGGAACATTCTATCCGTGCATTGCTTGAAGATTATGATTTCCAGATACTGAATTCAGGATACTGGGCAAAGGAAGATGCTGTTATCCTGCTAGAACTCATTTCATCTGAGCTCCCTGCAGTTAAAAAACATATGGGACCACCTGTCTGGGTAAATGAACATGCAAGAGGCTTCAAACAAAAATATGAGAATTCCGACGAACTATTCTCAATGTATATCGAGGATGGATTCTATGTCGCTGACATCAGACGAAAGTTCACAACCGCAAAAGAGCTTCTGGTTGGGAGAATGGAAACTTGTTCACTTGGAAAACACCTCTCAAAAGCAGTTGCAGATGGTTTTACAATTGTTGAAGGTGCCGACATAACAACAATAGAGGACCCTGATTTCAGAAGATTCCTGAGAAAATGGGAGCAGGGAAAGTGATACATTTAACCTGCTCTGCCCTTTGAACTAAACTCCTTCAAGCCTTTTCTGGTAGAAGAAATACTGCTGTGCATAGCCGCAATAATGTCCGAAATACATGCGTCCCCAGTTACCGATCTTACTCTTTGTGGCATTCCCGTTAAAGAAATCATGGTGACCGTAGACAGTCTTAACGACTTTCTCAACATGTGTATCCACAGGGAAAGCCTCCATTTTTTCAAATGCAA
>DAZF01000076.1 GCA_002507205.1 Methanolobus sp. UBA32
TCGTTATATGATCCGTATCTTGCCTGCGCCCTTTTGATGCGGGATCCCATAAGCAAACCTATGAGGATTCCACTCAGGTGGGCGGTGTGGGCAATCATGTCATTTGAGCCCAGCAGGACAAAATCAAACAATGCAAAGAGAATCAACGCATGAGTGATCTGCATTGGGATGAAGTATACATATACCCTGATGTCAGGGGCAATTATTGCAAGGGCTGCAAAGACACCCATAATAGCACCACTGGCACCGACAACGGGAGTAAATGGTGTGCTGCTGGTCATTGAATATGCTATGGCTGCAACAAGACCTGCTGTAAAGTATACATATAGGAATACTTTTTTCCCAGCCCTTCTTTCAAGNNTCAGGACCAAAGAAAAATAATACCAGCATATTAAAAAATATGTGTGTGAAATCTGCATGGATGAACATGTGTGTTACTAATGTCCATGGACGTGCCAGTATCGCTGCAGGAACCAGCTGTAGAAGTTGTTGATAACCTGGTACGATTATCTGCAATATAAACGAAAATATACAAAGATAAATGATTGCCATTGAAGGACTGTTCTTCATGGAATAACTGATATTTCTGCCAACGCCTTTTACAGCACTTTTCGCTGCATATTTTGCAGTGCTTTTCAGGGCATCCTTGAACATATCATCGGTTATTGTGCTTCCGTAGCCGGGACTACCGCTATATGATNNTATCCTGTTTGAGCTGTTCAAGTCCGATGCATGCATGTTGCTCAGGAAGTCTGTGCCTCGAACAAAAGTTTTTTCCACAAAAACGGCATTTAAAAGGTATATTTTCTTCTTGACCGCATATCCAGCATTTTTTGTCCAAATAATTCACCGTTATATTAATGCTTCTTTATGTAGACTGGCATCAAATAAAACTATTTCCGAGAAACATAGATTACGGGATAATATATTATCAAGAATAATCGTGACAGATATCGGAAAACTTATATGTGAAAATCGTATATTCCTTTCATCCATTTATTCTTATACTTGATATTTTTTGACAGAACCGTTATGTGAAACACTGGAAGATTCGTCACAAATAATCGTGATAGATTCCGGAAACTTTTTTATATAGGGTGGTGTTATTAGAACATCTTACACAACAGTTTCAATAATATCATTAATACAAAAATACGTAACAATTAGTTATAATTTAGTATTTTTTCGTAANNACTTCCACACCTAAAAAGGAGGATAAAAAATATGAGCGACATATCAACTGGACATTTTTCCATTGACGAACTGGAAAACGTTCAGATCACAATTGGCAAGATCGTAGGTGCCATTGAGAAAAAAGCAAAAGAAGAAGGGGTCGAAGTAGGTCCTACTCCTAAACCAGGGATCTCAGCTCTGAGAGACTGGGACTACAAGCTTCTGGCCCGTTACCAGCCAGTTTACACTCCAGTCTGTGACCAGTGTTGTTACTGTACCTTTGGTAAATGTGACCTTGGTGGCAACAAGGAGGGTGCCTGTGGTATCAACATGGAGGCTCACCAGGCACGTGAAACTCTTCTCAGGGTAATCACAGGCGCNNCAGGCGCTGCAGCGCATGCAGGACACGGACGTCACATTCTTCACCACCTGATCCACCTGTACGGAAAAGACAAACCTATCGATGTGGGACCATCAAACCTGCTTGCCCCAAACACCCAGGCAGTAACAGGTATCAAACCTGAAACACTTGGTGACTTGGAAGAGGTAATGGACTACGTTGAGGAACAACTCACACAGTTGCTTGCAACCATCCACGCAGGACAGGAAGGAGCAGCCATTGACTTTGAATCAAAGATCCTCCATGGTGGAATGCTTGACCACGTTGGTATGGAAGTATCCGACCTTGCTCAGGTATCATGTCTGGGGATGCCAAAATCCGATCCTGAAGCACCACTTGTAGAGATCGGTATGGGTTGTATCGACTCAACCAAACCAGTTCTTGTTGTCATTGGACACAATGTTGCAGGTGTGACCAATATCATGGATTACATACATGAACATGATCTGGGTGACAAGATGGAACTTGCAGGTCTGTGTTGTACTGCTATTGACATGACACGCTACCAAACCGATCAGGGTCAGAAACCACAGGCTAAAGTCATCGGTACTCTTGCAAAAGAACTCAAGATGATAAGGTCTGGTGTTCCTGATGTTATCGTTGTTGATGAACAGTGCGTCAGAGCCGATGTCCTTGATGAGGCAAAGAAGCTTTCGATCCCTGTAATCACAACCAATGAAAAGATCATGTATGGTCTGCGTAACAGGTCAAAGGACAGCGCAGCAGACATCATTGAAGATCTTTCAACTTTCAAGGAGCCAGGTGCCCTTATTCTTGATTTCGATGTCCTTGGGGAAGTAGCTCCTGAACTTGCAATCAAGATGTCAAAGATCCGTGAAGAGATGGGAATCAAGGCTCTTCCAAGTGAGGATGAGCTTCAGGAACTTTCCGCAAAGTGTGTCCAGTGTGGTGCATGTGAAATGGACTGTCCTGATAATCTCCCTATCATGGCAGCTATGAAGGCAGGAGTTGACAAGGACTTCAGCAAGTTCGAATACCTGCATGACAAGTGTATTGCATGTGGAAGATGTGATCAGTCATGTCCAAAGGATATTCCGGTCCTCAACATGATCGAGAAGGCTTCCCAGAAACTTATTCGTGAAGAGAAGGGACTTATGCGTGCAGGCAGGGGACAGATCAGTGACCCTGAGATCCGTGAAGAAGGTGTCAACCTTGTTCTTGGAACAACACCAGGTATCGTTGCAATGGTAGGATGTTCCAATTATCCGAATGGTACAAAGGACCTGTACATAGTAGCAGATGAAATGCTTAAGAGGAACTACATTGTGGTAATGTCAGGATGTTCCGCAATGGACCTTGGAATGTACAAGAACGAAGATGGTGAGACTCTCTATGAGAAATATCCGGCCAAGTTCCTTGCAGGTAATCTCATCAACGTTGGTTCATGCGTATCCAATTCCCACATTACAGGAACAGCTATCAAAGTAGCTGCAATCTTTGCACAGAGGCAGGTTTCCGGTAACTACGAAGAAATTGCCGATTATATCACAAACCGTATCGGTGCTGTTGGTGTAGCATGGGGAGCATACTCCCAGAAGGCAGCTTCAATCGCTTCCGGATGTAACAGGCTTGGTATACCTGTAGTTGTAGGACCACACGGTTCCAAGTATAGAAGAGCACTCATCGGTAAGCCATACCAGGAAGATGACTGGAAGGTATATGACGCAAGAGATGGCTCTGAAATGCCAATTCCTGCATCACCTGAGTTCTTGCTGACAACAGCAGAATCCATTGAAGAACTGCTTCCAATGCTTGCAAAGAACTGTATCCGTCCATCTGACAACAATATGGGCAGAATGATCAAACTTACCCACTACATGGAACTGAGCCAGAAGTACCTTGGTCATATGCCTGAGGACTGGTACAAGTTCGTAAGGATGGAGACTGACCTTCCACTCGCAAAGCGTGAAGAGCTTCTTAAGATACTTGAACAGGATCATGGATGGGAGATCGACTGGAAGCGTAAGAAGATACTTTCCGGACCTACAATGAAATCAGATGTTTCCGCCCAGCCTACAAACGTAAAGAGACTCTGCAAGGGGGAATGCTAAATGGTCGATACAACCAAGAACACACAGATCTACACCACATGGGGTCGAAAAGTAGCAAAACCCGTAAATCCAAATGTAGCTGGAAAGATGATCTCAAAAGCAAAGAGACCTCTGCTGGTAGTCGGATCTGAAATACTTGATGGTAACCATCTTCTCGTAGAGAAAACAATTGCCATAGCAAAGAAGGGAATTCCGGTAGCAGCTACCGGACATTCCATCACAGCACTGATTGACAAGGGCATAGATGCAAAATACATCAATGTCCATTCACTTGGTCATTTCCTCGGGGATGAGAAATGGGGTGGTCTTGATGGTAAGGGTTCATATGACACTATCCTTTTCCTCGGTCACAAGAAGTATTATCTTGATCAGGTCCTTTCAGGTCTCAAGAACTTCACAGACCTGAAGACTGTTGCTATCGAGAGACATTTCATGCAGAATGCTACATTGTCCTTCGGAAATCTCAGACCTGAAGTACACCTTGAAGCACTTGACGAATTTATTGAGAATTTATAATTTATGCTGACAATACGGAGAACTAATCATGGCAGATGAATTCCCTTTTGAAATCTCCCCTATGTTTGAGGGTGAGAGGATTAGAAAAGATGGTATGTTTGTAGAACTTGCAGGTCCTAAGTCCAAAGGATTCGAACTTGTAAGGGCAGCAGAGATGGACGATGTTGAGGATGGCAGGTTCACACTTATCGGTCCTGATCTTTCAGACATGGAAGAAGGTTCCAGGTATCCTCTTGCAATGGTCTATAAGATCGCAGGAGAGCTTGTAGAAGCTGACCTCGAGTCCATTGTGGAAAGAAGGAACCACGAATTCCAGAACTACATACAGGGCTTCATGCACCTGAACCAGAGAGATGATGTCTGGATGAGGGTCAGCAAGGACGCAATTGCAAAGGGTATGACTTCCTTTGAGCCTGTTGCAAAGGCAATTATGATGCTCTTTAAGAACGAACTCCCGTTCATAGAGAAGGTCGAAGCTATCTATATAACAGATATGGATGAGATCGAGAAAGAGATCGAGAATGCAAAGGATGTCTATAAGGCAAGAGACGAGAGAACCCGTGACCTTCACGACGAGGACGTTGACACATTCTACGGATGTACTCTCTGTGCATCATTCGCTCCGACCAATGTTTGTGTGGTAACACCAGACAGGATCTCACTTTGTGGTGCTATTAACTGGTTTGATGGAAGGGCGGCAGCAAAGGTAGATCCAGAGGGTCCACAGTTCGCAATTCCAAAAGGAGATGTCATCGACGCAGAATCCGGAGAATATACCGGTGTAAATGAAGCTGCAAAGAGATTGTCAAGCGGCGAATATGACCGCATAAAGCTGCACTCATTCTTTGAGTACCCACACACATCCTGTGGATGTTTCGAAGTAGTAGGATTCTACATTCCTGAAGTAGATGGTATCGGATGGGTAGACAGGGACTTCGCAGGTACAGCACCAAACGGACTTCAGTTCTCGACCATGGCCGGACAGACCGGTGGAGGAAAGCAGGTTGTCGGTTTCCTTGGAGTAGGTGTCAATTACTTCCGTTCACCAAAATTCATCCAGTCTGACGGCGGATGGGACAGGGTTGTATGGATGCCAAAGATGCTCAAGGATAAGGTATTGAATGACATGCCTAAAAACATTCGCGATATGGTAGCAACTGAAGAAGATGCAACAGATGTCGAAACTCTCAGGACCTTCCTCAAGGACAAGAACCACCCAATACTTGAAAGATGGGTAGAGGAAGAAGAGGAAGCACCTGAAGAGGAAGAAGCACCTGAAGCAGCAGCTCCACAGGGAGGATTCGCTGCTCCACAGATGATGCAGATGCCTTCAAACTTCATGCCATCCATGCCAATGATGAGCGGCGGCGGATCAGGCGGTGTGAAGATCATATTGAAGAATGCAAAGGTCAGCATCGAAAAGGTAATCATTAAGAAACAGGACTAAGAGAGGTTTTCTGTGGCTAAGATTATTGCAGTGACAGGTAAAGGCGGAACAGGGAAGACTGCAACGACCAGTCTTCTCATCCGCCACCTTACAAAAGGTGACAAGGTTGTCCTTGCTGTTGATGCGGACCCTGATACCAACCTTCCCGAAACACTGGGATGTGAAACCAATAAGACAATTGGCGATATCAAGGAGTTCATGCATGATGAGCGTGATAATCTTCCTCCTGATGTCAACAAGGAATCCATATTGGAAGGAAAGCTCTATGAGGTCCTTGAAGAAATGCCGGGATATGACCTGCTTGTTATGGGCAGGCCTGAAGGTTCAGGATGTTATTGTTATGTTAACAACCTGCTTCGCGGTATCATGAACAAGCTTGTGGCCAATTACGATGTACTTATCATCGATGCAGAAGCAGGTCTGGAACATTTCAGCAGGAAGATCTTCAGGAACGTTGATGATCTTGTAGTTGTCACCGACGGCTCACGCAGAGGTTTAAGGACGGCCGAGCGTATCCGGGAACTTGTGGGTGAGTTGGAGACCGATGTCTCGAACATCTATGTTGTTGCAAACAAGGTCACAGATGCAAACCGTGAGAGGATCGCCAGTACTGCTGAAGAACTTGGCCTTGAATTGATAGGAATGATCCCTGTGGACGAGATGATAATTGAAAGAGATCTCGCCGGGGAACCTTTATTTGATCTTCCGGATAATTCCGCAGCAGTGCAGGAAATTGAGAAGATCGCTCAGAAACTTGGTTTGTAAAAATATTATCATATGGTGGAATGCACATGACAAAGAAAATGAAATTATCGCAGCTTAGTGATATGTTGCAGGACCTCAATGTGGAATCACTGGAAGGAGTGACCATCGAAGGTGACATTGAGCTCAATATTACAGGTGGTGGCGGACTCAATCCTGCACTTGCCTATGCTCTGGGAAGCGAAATATCTCAGATATCCCTGCACATGGCTAATATCGGAAGGATCCTTGGATTCCCTGCTGAACAATTGTTCGCATCTGCTTTTGGAATGGGTGAAATGCCCCAGCCTCAGGCACTTCCAACTTCCCCGAAGATACAGGAATTACTTGCTTCCAAATTTGAGGTTGCAAAGGTTGACAACTGGAAGAATCCTATCCGGGAAGTTACACTTGGTGCAACATCAGGTGACGGTGGTTCAAGGAAGAGCACTGTAACCCTTGGTGGAGAAAACGCACTTCCATACTACTTTGATGCAGAGATGCCTCACAGGAATTACGTCACAATGGATGTCTTCGACATGCCAATAGGAATGGCAAAGTCAGTTAAGGGCAATTATGAAGACGTTATCAACGACCCTGCCGAATGGGCAAAGAAGGTCGTACGTGAGTTCAATGCTGACATGGTAACCATTCACTTAATTTCAACTGACCCGCTCATCAACGATACCTCTGCAAAGGAAGCAGCAAAGGTCGTAGAAGATGTCCTGCAGGCAGTTGACGTACCTATTGTTATCGGTGGTTCAGGAAACCCTGAGAAAGACCCTGAAGTGCTTGAAAAGGCAGCTGAGGTCGCAGAGGGTGAAAGAGTTCTCCTGGCATCTGCAAGTCTTAATCTTGACTACGAGAGAATAGCAAAAGCCGCCATGGATTACGGACATGTTGTCCTGTCATGGACACAGCTTGAGATCAATGCTCAGAAGGAACTTAACAGGAAACTTATGAAGCAGTGTAATGTCCCAAGGGACCGCATAATAATGGACCCAACAACCGCAGCTCTGGGATACGGTCTTGATTATGCATACACCAACATGGAGCGCATAAGGCTTGCCGGTCTTATGGGCGACGATGAACTCACATTCCCAATGTCATCCGGTACTACCAATGCATGGGGTGCCCGTGAGGCATGGATGGTCTCATCCCCGCTAAAGCAGGACTCTGACTGGGGACCAAGGGAATATCGTGGACCTATCTGGGAGATCGTTACAGGTCTTGCACTCTCACTTGCAGGTAATGATATGTTCATGATGATGCACCCAACATCAGTTCAGGTGCTCAAGGAAATTACACAGACACTTTACGGATCAATCGAGTCTGAAGAGATTGACATCACCAACTGGATCGGAGCGGAGGTGTGATAAATGAAAATTAACAGTCCACTTGAAGCTTACAAATTCCTTCCAGCCACCAACTGTGGTGAATGTGGTGAACCAACATGTATGGCTTTTGCAGCACATCTTATTGACAGATCCCATAAACTCACAGATTGTACTCCAATACTGGAGCCAAAATTCAAGAAGAAGTATGAAGAGCTTGATGCACTTCTGGCTCCTGAGATAAGGGAAGTTGAGATCGGTGTTGGTGACAAGATCGCAAAGATCGGTGGAGATGATGTACTCTACAGGCACAAGCTTACATTCTTCAACCAGACACAGTTAGCATACGATGTATGGGACACAATGGATGAGAAGGATCTCGTTGAGAGGGTAAAATACATACAGGACTTCAAGAAGTTCTATGTAGGCAACTTCCTCACCGTGGATATGGTAGCAGTACGCTGCACATCCAATGACGCAAAGAAGTTCGCTGCAGCAGTGAAGAAGGTAGTCGAAACAACAGACCTGCCAATCATTCTCTGTTCATTCGATCCTGAAGTGCTCAAAGCAGGTCTTGAAGCTTCAAAGGGAAGAAACCCACTGCTCTATGCAGCAAACAAGGACAACTGGAAGGAAGTCGCAGATCTTGCACTGGAGTACGATGTACCTGTAACACTCTTTGCACCAAATGACCTTGATCTTCTCAAGTCACTGGCAAAGACCTTTGCAGCAATGGGTACAGAGAAACTTGTACTTGATCCGGGAACATTCCCAACCGGCAAACAGCTCAAACAGACCTTTACCAATTTCGTTAAGGTACGCAGGGCTGGTATTGACGGTGACCGTGAGATCGCTTATCCAATAATGGCAGTTCCATTTACAGCATGGATGGCTCATGATGATCCTGTAAGTGCATCTTACTGGGAAACCGTGGTCACATCAGTGTTCACCATCAGATACGGTGACATAATGATCCTCCATAGTACAGAGCCTTATGCTGTCTTACCTGAGCTACACATCCGTGATACTATCTACACAGATCCAAGGAAGCCTGTTTCTGTTGATCCTGGAATGTACAAGGTAGGGGAACCAACTGCGGATTCACCAGTACTTGTTACGACCAACTTCGCTCTCACATACTACACAGTAGAGAGTGATATCGCATCCAACAAGATCGACTGTTTCCTCTGGGCAATTGATACTGATGGTATCGGTGTAGAGGCTGCAGTTGCCGGTGGGCAGCTTACCGCCGCCAAGATCAAGAAGGGAATCGAGGAATCAGGCTTTGACCTTAAGAAGGACACATCACACAACACCATAATTCTTCCGGGACTCGCAGCACGTCTGCAGGGCGATGTGGAAGATGAGACTGGTGCTAATGTTATGATCGGTCCTGCAGATTCCGGAAGGATTCCTGGCTGGATGGAAAAGAACTGGCCACCACAGAAGAAATAAGACTTTTTGAAAGGTGCTATGCCGTTCACATGGCACCTTTCTTTTAAATTTTAAAATATGGATGTGGATATGGGTTTGATTAGCACATTTCTATCCAAAAAATGCTATTTTTGAACACAAAATTATTATACTTTTTACATGTGGTTTTACGTTGGGATAAAATGGATATGATCATACGTCATCACAATAGCATAGAACTGACTAAAAACGGAAAGCATTGCGTCATTATTGGCGATGTTAATGATGTTGGGGATGAGCATATTGAAAAAATGGCTGAGTGGGCCACGTCCTTATGGGACTATGATAAGATAACCATGTGGAAAAAATCGGATTCAATGAGTCCCGGCTATTTTATACGTGACAGTGAAGGCGGCAGATACAAAGTACATGTCCTTGATCTCGATCAAAAAGCAGAACTTTTCGGAGGCACACGAAAAGACAGTCCGGCAAAGCTGGACAACTGGAATAAAAAAGAATTGCTTGCTTATGTAGACTGGTTTATTGAATAAGCGTATCTTCCATAAATTAAAATGTAAATGTGAAGATTGTCAATGATAGATCAATACCCACAATCATCGATCATTATTTCTTGAATATGATCTCTGTTTAAATCAACAGAAACATTCGATTCAAGATACTTCAAAAATTCACATTTTCCGGTTTTCACAAAGATGATGCACTTTTGACAGTAAAGCTTTTTGTTTTCTTCAGAATAACCCAGCTCTTCTATCAGACACATGCGTTCACCCCATTATCATTGATCGTAATTGTTACCATGTCCTTTGCGGAAGTTATTCTTCCGCAGTCCTTACAATAATAGAATACATTAGATCCTATCAGTTGTCGTTTAAGTTCAGTGCTACAATGTTTGCAACATAGGTTCTCTTCTTTACCCATACGATAATCTCCCACAGATTCCCAAATACAAAGCTATTTATTTAGCACCCATTCCGCCAATCATGAAGCGCATAAACTCCAGATCGTCTTTATCAGTTGTTTCTTTGAATCGTCCGTTGATAACTAATTGTAGATCACAATCAGTTACATTATTTATACATGCATTCACATGTTTTTTAATATTGCGCATAAATTTTCCTCTTTTGTTACTATCAAACTCTAATTGACATGCACAAATATATATTCGATGCATATAATCTATATATATTTAAGTTTAATACATATTTTTAAAAATTAATTTATTTTGTGTGAATAGCTTGTGGTTATAATTAGTTGCATTTTCATCACATGAAGATTTCAAGTCTGCTATCTCTGGAATTCCAATAATCAATTATTAATATTATATATAAGTAATTAATTATATATAAATCATTATAGTTGTTAGTGTTATTTTATATCTGGTCTGATAGGGTGTCAGGGGTAGTTTTTACCTTCAAAACTCTTCAAAATAAAAATAATAGATGGAATAAAAAGCCCTACTTACAATGCATATATCGGGATTCTGTATAATAAACACTAAGAATATCTTTATTTCAGGTGTAATTCAACGGTATGTTGAAACATGTATAAATACTGATATAATGAATTGTATAAGCAGAGGTATTGGTATGAGTGAAGTCTTTTTTAGATCAGCAGAAGAGATTGGGCCTGAAAACACCCAGATAGATCAGATAATCGACCTTTTTCCAAAAATATCACCTGTCAGGAAAGGCGATATTGTTGCAATAAAAATACATCCCGGAGAACTGGGAAACACTACGTATGTACGTCCTGTTATTGTAAAGACCGTGGTAGATCTTGTAAAAGAGGCGGGTGGTGTTCCTTTTATTACGGACACAACTGTGCTTTACAGTGGAAAACGTTTCAATGGTGCAGATCTGTTATGTACTGCTGCTACAAATGGTTTTACTTACGGGAGTATGGGTGCCCCCATCATTTGTGCTGACGGACTCTGTGGTGATGATTTTGTGCCAGTTGAGATTGGAGGGGAAGTACTAAGCGAGATCACCGTGGCATCAGCTATCGCAAAAGCTGACTCGATGATTATGATATCACACTGTAAAGGTCATCCTGCATCAGGATTTGGAGGGGCAGTGAAAAACCTTGGAATGGGATGTCTGGATAAAGCAGGCAAAACTGCTGTTCATAAAGTTGGGAGGCCTGACATTGATCTCGATAAATGTGTAGGATGCAAAAAATGTCTCAAAGCTTGTCCGTGGAATGCATTGACCATCGAGGGTGGGAAAGCCATTGTGAATAAGGATCTGTGCAGAGGTGAACTCTCCTGCCTTGGAAGCTGTGCTTATCAGGCTATTGTTCCTCCTGCGGATGGTCCTGTGAAAATGCAGCAACTTCTGGGTGAAGCTTCGATGGGACCGATCAAACTTCTTCCCGGGAAGATCGGGTACATTAACTGGATATTTGATCTTACGCCTGGTTGTGATTGTTTCAACTTCTCAGCACCAACTTTTGCAGGTGATATTGGTATAACGGCTTCAAAAGACCCGGTGGCAATTGACAAGGCAAGTCTTGACCTCATAAATGATAAAATGAAACACGACAACAGAGGCTGCATCACCAATGTCTGGGGTGTTGACCCTATGGTACATCTTGATTATGCGAAAAGGATTGGTGCCGGAAGCATGGATTATGAATTAATACGCCAGTGAACAGGCGGCTTTATTGCTGAGCGAAAACAATATCTAATTAACTATGATATCAAAGCCAATGAACAGTACCGTATGCCCAAAATGTGGGAATGAAACACTGAAATTATTTCAGGGGCGTTGCAAGGACTGCTTTTTAGAGAATTTTACCCTTGCAGAAATAGCTCCAGTTTTGCACGCAAAGATATGCGCCAGTTGCGGAGCACGTAACATCAAGAACAAATGGGTAAATTATGGTGATCTGGGAGATATAGTTATCCAGACAGCGGAAGATGCACTTTTAGTACATGAGATGGCCGAGGATATTGAGATATATGTAAATCCCCGTGAGCTTACTCCTCACCTCTACAAGGTGCATATTGAAGTGGATGCGATGTTGCTTGATGAGAGATTCCATCAGGAACTTGATACAGAGATACGTATACTACGTGAGTCATGCGACATGTGCAGTCGTATATCCGGCGGATACTTTGAAGCTATCCTGCAGATAAGGGCCACCAACCGCCTTCCTTCTGAAGAAGAGATGAAAGAGTGTATCAATATCGCTAACGATGTACTGGGGAGACTGCGCAGTAAGGGTGACAGACTTGCATTTATATCTCACTCTCTGGATATAAAGGAAGGTGCTGATCTTTATATAGGTTCCTCAAATGCAGGCAGGCACATCTGTAAAGAGATTGTTTCCAGACTGGGGGGCAGTTTTAATGAATCTGAATCGTTGCAGGGAAGAAAGGAAGGTAAAGATGTTTATCGTATCACTTTTTCCCTGAGGCTACCTGAATTTATGCCCCATGACATCATTGAGCACAAGGGAAAGGTAATAGAGGTCAAGAAGTTCGGTAAAAATGTCACAGGTGTTGATATTGAGACCGGGGCACGTTTTACTGGTACTTCCGATGAGCTTGATGGGGCAACACTCATTGCAAAAAGAAAGGATCTTCAAAAAACAATGCTTGTGGCCATTGAGAACAACGACCTCCTTGTACTTGACCCTGATACCTATGAGACGGTGACAATCAAAAAACCGGTTATGTTCACTGCAGAAGCAGGTACTGAGATACCAGTTGTCAAAACAGAAAAGGGACTTCTTGCTGTTGCGGATGGATCCAGATAAAAAGGTCCGTATGTTATGAAGAATATTCTGGTTATAGGTTTTAGTACTCGCAATATAGTCTGTTCCGGCAAGAGAGCCGGATACAATATGTATTCTATCGATGCTTTCTGTGATCATGACCTTTTACAGTGTTCTGCCGGTTCAAAGAAACTGGATGTAGGGGAAACTTTTGACATTGATAACATCTGCCTTGAAGGGCTGGTGGAGCTCATTGAAAGTTTCAATGTGAGTTTTGATGCCATCATACCGGGTTCGGGTTTTGAGACAATTGGCCTGGAAAAGCTACCATACAGGATACTTGGGAATGAACCCGGACTCATGAAGGAAGTGTCGGATAAATACAACTTTTCCAGACTGCTAAAAAGATCGAAAATAGCTCATCCTGAGACCGTCCTTCTTTCTGAGATCGATAAATTACAGTTACCTGTAATGGTAAAGCCTGCATGTTCCGGTGGGGGTATATTCAATACAAAAGTTGAAACCGAGGCTGATATCAAGGCTCTTCATGAAATGGCACGAAACACCAATATCCCGGCCTGTAAGAGTATTATGATTGCCCAGGAATATGTTGATGGTACTCCTGCAAGTGTGTCCGTAATATCCACAAAGGATAAAGCATGTGCTGTCGCCGTTAATGAACAACTTATCGGAATACCCTGGCTCACAAAAACCCCATTTGCATATTGCGGTAATATAACGCCTTATGCCACACCTTATGCCTCAGAAATGAAAAAGATATCTGAAAAATTGATACTTGAGCTTGGACTGGTAGGTTCAAATGGTGTGGATTTCATTATCAGTGAGGAAGGACCGGTGGTCATCGAGGTAAATGCCCGGTTCCAGGGCAGTCTCGACAGTGTTGAAATGGCAACCGGGATTAACTTATTCGATGCTCATATGAAGGCTTTTGAAGGAAATATCAATATAGGCCAAAACCCGGAAATTCAGTATGCAGGTCGTGCAATACTTTATGCCGGAAGGGAAATGATGATGACCGAAGCCGTTCAAAAGAAACTGCTTGAAATGAACGTTTGTGACATTCCTAATGTCGGGCAGGTCATAAATCCGGAAGAACCTGTGATCTCGGTCTTATGCTCTGGAAAAGGCCGTGAGGACATTTTGTCCGGTATTGAGGAAAGCGTTATCTTTATACGTGAATCATTGAATCTACTTGATTCCTAATAATTTGAAATTGGCTTACAACGTTAAAAATCAGTCAGGACTTGCAAGCAAAGGTTAATATTTGAATACATTGCATTAAGCATGCACATCATGAGGTGAAATTTTTTGATAGATTTGAATGATCTGGTTGTCAGAGGTTATCTAGTTCGGCTGGTGGGTGAAGAAGGACTCCAGATGATAGAGAACATGCCCGAAGGAGAAGTCACTGACGAACAAATAGCAGAAGCAACGGGTATTCTATTAAATATAGTTCGAAGAACTCTTTTTATTCTTAATGAGAACAAAATCGCAGTATGCAGGCGTGAACGTGACTCCAGTAGTGGGTGGCTTACTTATCTTTGGACTCTTGATATGACGGACATTGGACCACAATTGATGAAGGAGAAAAAAAGGCTTGTAAAAAACCTCCGAAACAGACTTAAGTTCGAGGAAGACAACGTCTTTTATAATTGTCCGGAAGGCTGTATCCGCATGAATTTCAATGAAGCTACAGAGTGCGAGTTCCTCTGTCCTGACTGTGGTGAGGACATGATGTATGAGGACAATTCCGAATTTATCCATAAGATCGAAAAGCGCCTGGCTTTCCTTGATAAAGATAAATAAATGCTATTTCGTGAAGATGCTCTTGATATCCTGAAGGTTTCGGGTTGCAGCGATAAGGTTATAGCTCATTGCATAACCGTTGCTGAACTGGCTCTTGAAATTGCGGTAAAACAGATTAATAAAGGTAAGGATGTTGATCTGGAAATTGTGGAAATAGGAGCGTTACTGCACGATCTTGGAAGAGCCAGAAGTCATGGGATCGACCACGCCATAATAGGTGTGGAAATGGCGAAGGAAAATAACATTGAACCTTCAGTTCTGGAGGTTATCAAGCGTCATATAGGGGCTGGCATCACAAGGGAAGAAGCAAAGATCATGGGACTTCCGGATGATGACTATATTCCTGTGACGCTGGAGCAAAAAATAGTAGCCCATGCAGATAATCTTGTAATGGGGACTGAAAGGATCTCTCTTGACAGACGTATCCGGAAGATGCAGGAGAAACAGATCGATAAAAAAAGCATTGAGCGCGTAAAAGCACTTGCTGAAGAAATCGGCCTTTGTTAAGCAAGGGATAAATATATATATATAAATTGCTAATGAGTAACTGATTAATGCATTAAGATGCATAGTACGTTTTTCAAATTTATTTTCTCATTTTTGTATGAGGTATAATTAATGGTTAATGATAAACATTACAAGGGTACAACCACTGTAGGTATAGTTTGCAATGACGGTGTTGTTCTTGCAACCGAGCAGCGTGCAACAATGGGGAATTTCATTGCGAGTAAGACTGCAAAGAAGGTCTATCAGATAGATGATCTGGTTGCAATGACCATTGCTGGTTCTGTGGGCGATGCGCAGCAGATTGTAAGGGTAATGAGTGTGGAGTCCAAATTATACAAAATGAGACGTAAGGAGTCCATGACCATTAAAGGTCTTACAACTTTGTTGTCAAATATGCTCAGTGGGCAGAGATATTATCCACTTATGGTACAGCTTCTTGTTGGAGGGTATGATAAGAACGGACCTTCTATTTATTCACTTGATGCTCTTGGTGGAAGTATTGAAGAGACAAAAGCTGTTTCTACAGGTTCAGGTTCTCCCTTTGCATACGGTGTACTTGAAGACCGCTACAAGGAAGACATGACCACCGATGAAGGTGTTGAACTGGCTGTCAGGGCACTTCACAATGCAATGAAGAGGGACTCTGCATCTGGTGAGAACATAGATGTTGTGGTTATTAAAAAGGACTCATATACCAGACTTGATATGGAAGACGTCAAAAAAATGAGGGAAGAATTTTAACTTCGCATAATATGTCTTTAATTTCTTTCGTTTGAACTATCATATATAGCATTTTGAATATAGTTTTTAACTATATCATATTTTTCACTTTTTTATAAGGAAGGCTGTTTTAATGGCGGTAGAAGAAGTACTATCTGATCTAAAGAAGAAAATAGAAGAAAAAATACCAATTGGTACTACTATTTCTAGTGTTGAGTTTGAAGGCCCACAGCTTGTTGTTTACACAGAAGAGCCTAAAAAGTTTGCAGATAACGGTAATATTGTCAGAAATCTGGCAAAAGCACTGAGAACACGTATCGTGGTACGTCCCGATCCAAGAGTGCTTATGCCACCAGAGGAATCAATTGAAAAAATAATACAAACTGTTCCTGAAGAATCCGGAGTATCCAATTACCACTTCGATCCAGATGTCGGTGAGGTCATTATAGAGGCTGAGAAGCCAGGACTTGTAATCGGAAAACACGGAGAGACTCTCAGGGAAATTACAAAGAAGATAGGCTGGACGCCAAAGGTCGTAAGGACTCCTCCTATTAAGTCACGTACTGTCAAGAACATACGTGAATTCATGCGTACCAATCACAAAGAGAGAAAGGATATTCTCAAATCCGTGGGAAGGAAGATTCACAGGGGATGCACTTCAAAAGATGAGTGGGTAAGGGTTACATCACTGGGTGGTGCAAAAGAAGTCGGGAGAAGTTGTTTTATTATTTCAACTCCTGAATCACGTATAATGATAGATTGTGGTGTCAATGTCGGTTCCGATGACAATATGACTCCTTATCTCTATGTGCCTGAAGCATACCCCATTAACCAGATAGATGCCGTTGTGCTGACACATGCTCACCTTGACCACCAGGGTCTTGTGCCACTTCTTTACAAATATGGTTTTGAAGGCCCTATCTATTGTACTCCGCCAACCAGGGATCTTATGGCACTGTTGCAGCTTGACTACATCGATGTAGCTGCAAAGGAAGGCAAGAGACCTCCTTACAGTTCAGCGGATGTCAGGGAGGGACTCAAGCATACTATTGTTCTTGATTATGAGGAAGTAACTGATATAGCACCTGATATAAAGCTCACATTCCACAATGCAGGACATATTATCGGCTCTGCAGTTTCCCATTTCCATATTGGGGACGGACTTCATAATGTGGTTGTCACAGGTGACTTCAAGTATGAGAAGACAAGGCTCTTTGATGCTGCAGTTAATAAATTCCCTCGTGTTGAAAGTGTGATTATGGAATCCACCTATGGAAACTCCAATGCTATACAGCCAACACTTCAGGAAGCGGAAAAGAATCTCCAGAACATCGTAAATGCAACGCTGGCAAAGGACGGTGTCGTACTGATACCTGCTTTTGCGGTGGGAAGAAGTCAGGAAGTAATGATCGTACTGGAAGATGCTATACGCAAAGGAATCATACCAAATGTCCCGGTCTATCTTGATGGAATGATATGGGAAGCAACGGCCATCCATGCAACATATCCTGAGTACCTCAACAACGACCTGCGTAAGCTCATATTCCAAAAGGGACAGAACCCGTTCCTTGCAGAATGCTTCAAGCCTGTTGACTCCAATGAACTGCGTCAGAAGATCATCAATGAACCACATCCATGTGTGATACTGGCAACATCAGGTATGATGAATGCGGGTCCTGTGATAGAATACTTCAAGGCGTTTGCAGAGAACGAGAACAACACCCTTGTCTTTGTGGGTTACCAGGCAGATGGAACTCTCGGAAGAAGGATTCAGAAGGGCTGGAAAGAGATACCTCTCTCAAGCAGCAATGGAACCCATGTTGTCAAAATGAACATGAATGCAGAGGTTGTCGATGGTTTCTCCGGTCACTCTGACAGGAAACAGCTGATGGACTACATCAAAAAGATGAAGCCACGCCCCGAAAGAGTCTACACCGAGCACGGAGATGAGCGTTCATGTGTTGACCTTGCAAGCTCTATCCATAAGAGAAATAAGATGGAGACAAAGGCACTTACAAATCTTGAAACAGTACGGTTGGTCTGACCGTACTCTTTTGTTTTTATTTATTATTCAGTTTTGCTTTTTTAGTTGTTTATTCTGCTTTTACTTACTCTGTTCATCATTAAGACTTTTAAGGTAATTAATAAGTTCTTTATGATCTTTAACTATCAGGTCAGCTTCCTGAAGTTTTGTTACATCAAGATATGTCGGTATTCCTACGCAGAACATGCCTGCATTCTTAGCAGATTCTATTCCAAGAGGTGCATTTTCTACAACAAAGCATTCTTTTTTGTCCAATCCCAGTAGTTCAAGTGCTTTGTTATATGGTTCTGGATCCGGTTTGCCATTTTTGACATCCTCTCCGGAAATTATAGTATCGAATATTCCTGGGTAGAACTTTTCCATAAGTGATGTTACAATTGTCCTGTCGGCACCTGATGCAACAGCAAGTTTGAATTTGTTTTTCATTGAACTCAGGCACTCGTACATGCCTTCAAATGTCTCTGCCCGGTTATTCTCAAGGAAATGTGCTCTTTTCATTTCCAGTATCCTGTCGTACATGTCCGGTTCAGGAACCCTGCCGGCCTTTTCAAAAAAGATATTGATAACACCAACATGGTTTGACCCCTCTATCTCATAGATCTCGTTTTCAGTGACATGGATGTCCAATTCTGCAAAAACATCAACCCATGCTTTTGCATGATATGGCATTGAGTTAACGAGAACTCCGTCAGAGTCAAAAATTATACCTTTGAACATATGGCATTCTTACAGGTATTTTCTGATAAACATTGTGGGCGAACATATCGGATTAGCTGATATCGACAATGCTTTATTCCAGCATATTGAATTTTAATTATGGATCCTAAAGATACTGATAACTCCTTTCGTGTCTGTCTCAGTTGTGGATACCAGCGTGGTTTCCATGTTCACTTTAAAGCAATCTCGGAAGGAAAAGCAAGATTGGGACTAATATGTCCAAGTTGCGGCCAGAGTTATGACATTGGATGGTTTACTGCGGATATAACAGGTCTGGAGCCTAAAAAAGAGGAAGTATATGGAGAACTGGATAATTAGTTTTTTTTCAGTTTCTCCATTTTATTTTTAATCTTTAAAGCATTCTCATTGTGTTTTTTGTTAAGGCTTTCAAACTCTTCCTTGCTGAGTTTCTTCTTATTCCGGTCTTCCCTTATTTGTGCAAGGACTGCAAGTTCTGCTTCGTAAAGGTCTTCAAGGTCACTTATATTGCCTGAATCATTCTTTTTGTAGAATAATGCGGCAGCTACCACGATAATCAGTAATATAATTCCCATAATGAGGCTATAATTGTACCCCATTCCTGTTTTTGTGCCGGAATTCTGGTTTATGAGGGTGATGCTAAACTCATTGAACTGCGGGGAAGACCATGCATAGGATATGTAATTCATGTCACTGATGACTTCGTCAGCTACAAGTGGCAAGCCTGATACTGAAGTGATTGCAGGGATCTCATTGTCTTCATGATGAACAATTATTATGAGTCTTGACACGGGATACTCAAATATTCCCTCTTCACTGATGACTTTTCTGAAAGTCTGTTCTTCTTCATGACTGTGCACCACGTACCTGATACCATAAAGAAGTGGCATTCCGCTGGAACTGGTATCGCCGTAAGAAGAGAAATAAAGGAAATCATGTTTTCTTGAGTAATTGACAGAAGTAGCAGTGGTGCTGGCAGTCATGTCACTTACCTGGAATTGAATTATATCTGCATTCTCCGGAACCCATAATACGAGTTCCTTGCTGTTATTTGCTGAACTCGCAGAATAAACAATGGATTCACTTGCAACCAAGTAATTATCATCCTCAAAATATACCTCGATCAGATGACTGAATTCTGAGGTGCCTGTTTGCTCAGAATCTGTGGAAGTCGCAGATGAGTCACTTAAATTACTTGAACTATCGGAAAGCGCCATAGCAGGGCTCTGTAAAAAGAGGCAAAAAATACATAGCATCAGGAATACTGACGCATAGCGTGCTATGTATTTTCTGGGGTTTATACCCTTATCAGATGATTGTTTTTTCATTTTATCACAAAATAACTGGATATGAACTAATAAAGTACATTATATATCTCTATTATCCTGTCAATTTTCAGGTCGATGGACAACGAATTATGATATATAAATGTTTCGTGTTTTTCTTCGGAATCAACTTTTATAATTATGCATTTGATACAAATGTGCGTATATTCATCATAAATAATAATTCACATTAATAAACGTTAAATATAGGTAATAGAATGTAAGGTTTCATGGATTCGTTTACAGCAATTACGTTAGCGGTTTTTTTGCCATTTATTTTGGCCGGTATATTGCCTGCCATTGAAAAACTTCTAAAGGATAAAATAGGATGGTACGCGTCCGCAGTTGCATTCCTGAGTTTATTGTTGGTTGCTCAGGCGGCACCGGAAATTATACACGGGGAGACTATTCAGAGATCTATAGAATGGCTTCCTTCAATAGGTATAAACCTCTCTTTCTATGCCGATGGCCTGAGTGTCATGTTCGGTTTCATTGTGTCCGGCATTGGTGTGATAATCATGTCGTATTCCAACGGATACATGTCAAAGAAAGAGGATCTTCCCAGATACTACCAGCAACTCCTCTTCTTCATGGGTTCAATGCTCGGTATGGTCTTCTCGGCTAACACTATTCAGTTGTTCATTTTCTGGGAACTTACAAGTATCACGTCTTTCATGCTTATCGGATACTGGCGAAACAGGCCCATGTCAGTATACGGCGCAACAAAATCATTGCTCATAACCGCAACAGGTGGTCTGTTCATGCTTGCCGGATTTTTGGTATTACATGCTATTACCGGTACATTTGATATCCCCACTATATTGCATAGCGAATCCATGAGGGAATTGATACACGGTCATGAACTTTTCCTGATCACGCTTATTCTCATATTCATCGGAGCTGCGTCAAAATCAGCGCAGGGCCCATTTTATATATGGCTTCCTAATGCAATGGAAGCACCAACACCTGTAAGCGCATTCCTGCACTCAGCAACAATGGTCAAGGCCGGTATCTACCTTATAGCAAGGATACACCCGATATTCTCAGGAACAGATGCCTGGTTCTTCCTTGTAAGCGGCATCGGTATATTCACAATGCTTCTGGCAGGTTTCCTTGCTTTCCGTCAGACTGACATCAAAGGAATACTTGCATATTCCACAATAAGCCAGCTTGCCTACCTTATGACAATGTACGGCTACACCACACACCACGAACCCGGAATTGGTGTTGCTGCTGCAACTTTCCATCTTCTCAACCATGCAACCTTCAAGGCATGTCTTTTCCTCGTAGCAGGTATAGTGGCTCATGAGACTGCCACAAGGGACATTACGAAAATGGGAGGTTTACGAAAGGAGATGCCTATCACCTTTATTGTAGCCACCATCGGAGCACTCTCCATGGCAGGTATACCGCCTCTGAATGGTTTCCTCAGTAAGGAGATGTTCTACGAGGCATCTGTTGAGATGGGTGCATTGCTCGGTTCGCCGTATAACGTACTCATTCCGGCACTTGCAGTACTTGGTGGTGTATTCACATTTGCATATTCTATCAAACTCATTGATGGCATATTCCTCGGAAAAAGGCCATCTAAGGGATTGCCTGAGCATATACACGATCCATCGATGATAATGCTCGCACCTGCTATCTTCCTTGCAGGTCTTATTATACTGTTCGGACTTGTGCCTTCAATACCAGTCCATAATTTCATTGATCCTACTGTTTCAGGAATATTGCTTGAGGAAACACA
Source organism: Methanolobus sp. UBA32 (assembly GCA_002507205.1). Classification (GTDB taxonomy): domain Archaea; phylum Halobacteriota; class Methanosarcinia; order Methanosarcinales; family Methanosarcinaceae; genus Methanolobus. Next base: position 21,701 of record DAZF01000076.1, read on the forward strand.
CCTGCATGTAAAACTGTGGCATGGATTCACAACATCACTTATGATGACGATTGTCACCTTTGCACTGGGAATCCTCACATACACCCAATACGGAAAGATTGCAGAATGGCAGAACAGGTTCAATGCACGTTTCCCCTGGATAAGTGTCAACTATTATTATGATGCAACCGTGGAGAATGCAAAGAAGGTGACCTCAAAGTTCTCCAACAGGATGCAGCCAGGTCCTGTTAAGACATACGTGCTTGCCCTGTTGCTATTGACAATAGCAATGTTTGCAATACCTGCAATATTGCTGGCATCAAGCCTGATGCCGCAGAATCTCAATTTCGATATCCCACTTTATGAAGGTCTGATCTTCCTGTTCA
>DAZF01000070.1 GCA_002507205.1 Methanolobus sp. UBA32
AAAAGCCAGACGCTCTGCCTGACTGAGCTACGAGCCCAATTTGTTGGGTGGATTTGCTGAGGCTGCTTCACGTTCATCGACTTCGGTGTAGCGGGGGATAAAAGCACTTATGGTATATATAGCTTTCGTGGTGCCCCTTATGTTCGTACTACAATGACATGAAATGAGCTGATATTACTTATATTTTTTTTATTAATTTACTTTTAATTAAAATCAAAAGCAGAATGTTTATATGCTATTATCCCTGCTTTTTACAAAGTGTAATACAGTTCTTACGTATTTCTCCCTATACGTAGCTGTAAACTTCGCTTTAAAAACGTTTTTTCGGTGTAGCAACTGAAAAATAGGTTATTTTAAAAAAAGAAGGGACTTATGTCCCGCATTCCCATCCGTTCATATATGCTGTCTGTTCATCTGACAGTTTATCGATGCTTATGCCCATGGACTTGAGTTTCATTTCTGCAACTCCTATGTCCAGTTCAAGAGGTACCGGATGTACTCCGTTTGCCAGCTTGTTCTCTGCGATATACCTTACACAAAGCGCCTGGTTTGCAAAGCTCATATCCATTACCTCTGCAGGATGTCCGTCACCTGCTGCAAGGTTCACAAGCCTTCCGTCTGCAAGTACATAGACACGCCTGTCCTTGAGGGTATATTCCTTGATGTTGTTCCTGACCGTCTTAACAGAACTTGCCATGGATTTAAGGTCTTCAAGATTGATCTCTACATTGAAGTGACCTGCGTTTGCAAGTATGGCACCGTCTTTGATAACTTCAAAGTCTTCCCTGTTCAATATATCCCTGTTACCTGTGGTTGTAAGAAATATGTCGCCTATCTTCGCAGCCTCTTTCATTGGCATGACCTGATTTCCGTCCATGCGTGCTTCAAGTGCCCTTATCGGGTCTATCTCGGTAACAATGACATTTGCACCAAGTCCGCTTGCGCGCATTGCAGCACCTTTTCCACACCAGCCATATCCGCCAATGACAACGTTCTTACCTGCAACAAGGAGATTGGTTGTTCTCATTATGCCGTCCCACGCTGACTGTCCGGTACCATAGCGGTTGTCGAAAAGGAACTTTGTCATTGCATCATTCACTGCAATGACCGGCATCTTCAGTGCGCCATCGCGTTCCATGGCTTTGAGCCTGTGAATGCCTGTTGTTGTTTCCTCACAGCCACCAAGGATTATTGGTAAAAGGTCAGTACGTTCTGTGTGGAGCTTGAAAATGAGGTCTGCACCGTCATCGATGGTAATATCAGGTTTGAAGTCAAGAACCTTGTCGATAGCCTCATAGTATTCCTCAGTGCAGCAGTCATACTTTGCAAAGCACTGGATGTTCTTCTTCTGATGAAGTGCAAGAGAAACGTCATCCTGTGTACTTAATGGATTGCAGCCTGCAATAGCTACCTCTGCTCCTCCAATGGCCAGGGTTTCCACCAGTGCAGCCGTCTTTGCCTCTACGTGCAGGGCCATACCAACTCTGTGACCTGCAAGTGGTTTATCTTTTTCGAACTGTTCCCTGATGATATTGAGAACAGGCATATGGTTGAGAACCCAGTCAATCTTCATGTTTCCGGATTCTATCATTTCAGTATCGCTCATCTAAATTCTCCAATTTTATTATAATCTGATAATCTGTATATGGTAGTCTGTATCAATTATTGATCTTCAATATAAGCTCTTTTGACCTCTGAATTGCAATGTCTATTACTTCCTGCTCATCCAGTGAAAGGACTTTACCCTCTTCCATAAGTACCTTACCATTCACAATGGTCGTCTTCACATCCTTGCCGCTGGCAGCGTAAACGAGGTGTGATGCAACATCATAGACGGGTGTAAGATGTGGCTTATTCATATCAACTATGATCATGTCGGCGTTGTATCCTTCCTTCAGCATTCCGCTTTTAATGCCAAGTGCCTTTGCACCGTTAATGGTTGCCATCTCAAGCACCTTGCGTGCAGGAAGTACTGTAGGGTCCATCGTACTGACCTTTTGCAGAAGAGCTGCAGTTCTCATTTCCTCGAACATGTCAAGGTTGTTATTGGAAGCACATCCATCAGTCCCTATACAGACATTTGCTCCGGCTTCCAGCAGTTTGGAAACAGGACATATGCCGGATGCCAGTTTCATGTTGCTGATCGGGTTATGGGATATGTTGACGTCATATTCTGCAAGTATCCTGATATCTCCATCTGAGAGCCACACACAGTGCGCTGCAAGTATGTCGGGTCCCCAGAAATCAATGCCTTTGAGGAAATGTATGGAGCATACCCCGAAGTTCTCTTTCATATAGTTGAGTTCTGCTTCGGTTTCAAGGACATGGATATGTATCTTTACATTATCCTTTACCGCCTGCTCTTTAACCCTGATCAGGAAATCTCTGGAACATGTATTAGGTGCGTGTGGCCCATACATGGTGTCTATCCTGCCATCAGCCTTCCCATTCCACTCTTTGACAAAAGCACTGCCTTCTTTCAGTTCCTTGTCGGCTTTTTCCTTGTTACCAAAGTCTATCATGCCATAAGAGAGTGCAGCACGGATGCCTGCTTCATCAACCGCCTGAGCAACCTTGTTCTCATGTATATACATGTCTGCAAAAGCGACAGTTCCGGAGCGTATCATTTCAAGACATGCAAGCCTTGTACCTGCGTAAATATCCTCATCCGTAAGTTGTGCTTCAGCAGGCCAGATGTGATTCTCAAGCCAGTCCTGTAACTGCATATCATCGGCATATCCTCTGAAAATGGTCATTCCTGCATGGCAGTGGGTGTTTATAAGCCCCGGCATGAGGACTGAACCCTTTGCATCGATAACCTTCTCTGCGCTGCACTGCGTGGAAGTGCCAATTTCTTTGATCATTCCGTTCTCAATGACTACCACTCCGTTCTCTATGTCTCCTACAGAGGGGTCCATTGTGAGGATATAAACATTTTTGATTATCATATCGGCCATAATCTCTCTCCTATAACGTCTCTTCCTTTAGTTGCTCAAGATACATCCGCATTATTGCAAGCCTCTGGTCTGCAATTTCCTTTGCGGTTTCTGTGTTCAGCCTTTCCATGATCTTGAAAGGTTTCCTCTCCATATAATCATAGAAGCCATCGAAAGGGTCTTCCGTGTAAGCATTCATTGAGGTTTCCTTAACAGTTCCAATGGTCTGTTTCAGTGCCCTTAAAGCACCCATTGAAACAAGTGAGCGGAAGATTCCAACGGCACCCAATGCATCTATCCTGTCGGCATCCTGAAGGATCTTAGCCTCGATGGTCTGTGCCTGCATTCCCCGGCTGAAACGATGGGTAAGGATGCATGATGTAACATGATCGATAAGTTCTGTCTCTGCTCCGTTCTCCCTAAGGAATTCACTTGCAATTTCTGCACTGTACTGCGCATGATTTCCGCCTTCCTTATGCTCTCTTACAATACCCACATCATGGAGCAGGGCTGCAAGACGAAGGACCTGCAGGTCGCCACCTTCCTTTTTGTGTATATTCATACAGGTGTTCTCAACACGCTCAATATGTGATATATCGTGGGTGCTTGGTTCATCTGCAAGGATTTCGGCAACAAACTGGCGCGTGGTCTCTATCAGATCCATGTGATTCCTTTCTCTTCTGCTTTGTTTTTCAGGTGTTCCTGCATCGAATACAGGGCGTCTGATATGACCCTGTCATTGTCATACGCATCAATAACAGCCTGAAGCGAGTCTTTACTCCCGCCTTTCATATCCTTTGTGAACTGGACCATATTATTGAGCGCCCTGGTAACGTTGTCCACAATGGTGACAGTGGCCGTAAGTGATGTCCTGGAAAGAGGGTTGAGGTCGATCGTAATGACGGTCTTTCCCATTTCCACAAGCTTCTGGCAGCGGTCTCCGTCTTCAAGTGGTACCAGCACAACATCTGCACTGAAAATCCCATCCTCATCAACAATGGCCCTGTCGTGCGAAAGGTCAAGTCTCTTATCGCCCTTGCTACCAAGAACGACACCGGCACCATGTGCCTTCAGGTGCTCTGTTATCTTATGCACCCTTGCATCACTTCTGTGGAAAAGGTTCACTTCAAGTCTTGCACCTGTGATGTCAGCAAGCGATACTAGCTGGTCAGGTACAAGTGCCCCCGTGTTTCCGTTCACGGATATAATGGGGTTCTTTGCAAGAAGGATATGTGCGACTGCCGCTCTTTCAGCAATAGCTGCAGATTCGATGGTCTTCTCCCCTAATATATAGTCAAAGGCTTCACCACGTCCCTGGGCAACCAGTCCTTGCTTGCTGGTAATGCCCATATTTACTCCTTCTACTATCTTTTCCCTTGTGATGAGGGATTCATATCTGGGGTGGTCCTTCGGAATTCCTGTCATTCAGTCCGTTTTCTCCTTATGTTCATTTGCTGGCGTCAAGTATTATCCCCTGATCTGTGGGGACGAGCATAGTCTGTATTTCCTGTCCCTGCAACATTTCTATGTACTTGTAATTTATGAGGTTAGGATTCTTTGCCAGTTGTTCATTGATAATTCCAAGTGCTTCAGCTTCACCGTGTGCCTTCGCGATGGTTGCATTTGCAATTCCGTTGGCCTCGATTATCTTCCTTTCTGCTTCCAGCTGCTCTTTTTGTTTTACAAATATCATCCTCTGGGCATCCTGGTCTGCCTGTAGCTTTGCTTCAATAGCCTCCGCAACTCGTGTTGGTAGTACAACGTTCCTTACAAGTACTTCTTCCACAATGATGCCATCGCTTCCCAAAGCTTCGCCGATATTGGTCAGCATTTCTCCTGCTACCAGTTGCCTTTCCTCGCCATATACTTGCAAAGCGGTTTTGGTGGACACGACTTCACGTATGGATGACTTTATTGTAGGGCGTACTATCTTTTCCGCGTAGTTAGCTCCAAGGTTCTGGTGTACGGTACTGACCTCATCAGACATTAATCTGTATCTGACAGTGATGTCCAGTCCCAGGGTAAGTCCTTCCAATGTAAGGGCTTTGATCTGGTCATCTCCTATTACCTGGGCCTCACCTGTCGTTCCACTCATAGTGTAAGTTTCACTTCTGACTGAGTACTTGGTCACACTGACCCATGGGGGTACAATATGCAACCCTTCGCCAAGTTCATCTTCTTCAACACCACCAAACTGGTTGAATTTAACACCTACTTCTCCGGCTCCGACGGATACAAAAATTGAACCGAACATTACTGAAAATATGATCAATATTACAAAAACAACCGCAATAGAGCGGAATAACTTTCCCACTATTGGTGGTATATCTTTTATTGGGAATTCAGGTGTCCTTTTTGGTTCTGGTTCCCATTCTCCTTCAACAACCATGTTTTAGCCTCTCAAATAATAAAAAATGTTTTAATTCTCTCCATATATAAATGGAATTCTTAAATATGTTTTCACTCAGGTAATTTTGATGCTACCTGTCCTTACCTTGAATTTGAGTACGGTTCCAAATTCCGAAAAAATCTCTTCAAGCTCATAGTTTGTTGATGGCGAAGACATTGAAAACACTGCATTTCCAAGCATTGCCTGGGATGCTGTAACTCCGATAGACTCTGCTGCTTCTATGGCATCCATGACCTTTTCGCTTGCAAGCTTGCTCTGCATGCTAAACTCCTTTGAGCAGATCATGAAATTATCAACAGATGGTTTTTGCAGTAGTTTTTTCATGGCTTCTTTTCCGGCAGTATTTATATCCTTTACCATTTCCGGATTACTCAATACTGTTTTTGTTGACAGTTCCCCAAGTACCACACAGCAAACATCATTTTCTTTTGAAGGTATGCAGTCGACCGAAGCAATGGATGGTGCTCCCGGTGTCTTCCTGATAAGGATTCCACCATGTGCCTGTCCTGTAACATCTCCCAGTCCGCTGCCATTGCCGACTTCTGCCACATGTGCTATATCATTGAGTTTGCCTGCTGTAAGATCAAGTCCGAGGGCATGGTTCAATGCATAAGCTGTCCCCAGTGCTCCGGCTCCTGATGCTCCGAATCCGCATCCAATGGGTATTTCTGATGTGCTTTCTACTTTTACAGGAAGCTCTGTTATCGCTTCCACAACAGCTCGGGTGGTATCACCTGCGACCTTGTTTTTGTTGAGGTATATCTCCGTATTGTTTATCTCCTCGCCAATGGTCACGGTGGTATGAACACCTCCGTCAAGTACCACTCCGCATCCTGTAGAGCCTTTTTTCATAGGGTCATTACGGTTATGTATCTGAAAAAAGCCGGTAATATGGGCAGGTGCAAAAGCCCTGGCCGCAATAATTTCTTTGCATGATCTACATGGCATCTATTCTTCGTCCTTTGCTGCTAACAGTTCTGTTATCTCATCCATAAGGACATTTGAAATAAGGCTTTTGGAACCTTCTACGTTAAGATTCTCTCTGTTATCGGAGTATATTATCGTGACATTGTTGTTGTCTGTCCCAATACCACCTTTGCTGACCTCGTTGGCAACTATCATATCAAGCCCGGAAGTTTCAAGGGTCTGTTTTGCTCTCCTGAGCAATTCTTCAGTGTCCACCCCTGCCTCCGCCTTGAATCCGATTATCTTCATCTGCGGATATGATCTCCTGGCTTCTTTTATTAGTTTGCGTGTAGGTTTGAATGAAAGCTCAAGACCGTCCCCTGATTTGATCTTCTGCTCGCTGGCATCTATTGTATAATCTGCAATGGCCGCAGAACTTATGAGTACATCGTAGTCCTTTCCAAGTTCATAAAGTACGGCATCTGTCATCTGGGCCGCAGTTTCAGCATGTATCTCATTGATGCCCGGAACTCCAAGTTTATTCCTGTGTACGATGGTGACATCAGCACCCCTGCGGTAGGCTTCCAGTGCCAGTTCAACTCCGGTCTTCCCTGATGCCCGATTTGTCAGGATGCGTATGGGATCAATGGGTTCTGCTGTGGACCCACTTGTGATAAGTATCTTCTTTCCGCATAGTGTCTTTTTCCCGATCTCCCTCTCAACTTCAAGAACAATCACATCATTTCCGGCTATCTTCGCTATGCCTTCCTCTATCCTGGGTCCAATGAAGCTGATTCCCCAGCCTTTGATCTTCTTGATGTTCTCCATGACTGCAGGATGATTATACATATCCTCATGCATTGCAGGAACTATCATTACCGGTTTACCTGCACCGATGGCTGTGGTTGCGAAGGTTGTTACAGGTGTATCGTCTATGCCGGCAGCTATTTTTCCAAGTGTATTGGCTGTTGCAGGTGCCACAAGCAACAGGTCCGCCCTGCCAAGGTTGCCAAAGAACTCCACATGCTCTACTTTCCCGGTTATGCTGGTGATAACCTCATTTCCCGTAGCATAATGCAGGGCCATGGGGTTGATTATCCAGCCGGCAGCCTCGCTCATAACTGCATGTACATCAGCCCCCCTGCGAATGAATTCCCGTGCAAGCTCTATTGTCCTTACAGCAGCAATGCTGCCTGTGACTGCAAGCACGATGGTCTTTCCCTGAAGCGATTGGGATTTTGCAGACTTTATCCAGAGGGTGGGGTGTTCATTTGGAATCTGAGGCATATTCTATCCTTTTTTGATTAAATAAGTGGATTTTTAGTATTTAAGAAGGGTGGGTAGATAAATTTCAGTTTGTTATCTCAATACCACTCGTACTATAATTATACTTGAACGATATTAATTATAAAGATTAAAAAGAAGGTGCTTTTCCATTGAATCCTTTTCCGCTCCCTCGCCCCGCAACCCTCCCAGACAAACCCAAACTCCTATCCCTCTACTGTGAGGTGGCCTCACGTTCTGGCGGCATTATCCGTGAACCCCACGAGATCACAGAGGAGTACATAGACAAATTCCTTACAAACAGCCTTGCAGATGGCATCATCCTTGTGGTCGATGATATTGACAGTGGCCGGATAATCGGTGAGATTCATACATACAGGCCCTCTCTTTCTGTGTTCTCGCATGTTCTTGAACACCTCACTCTTGTTGTGCATCCGTCTTTTCAGAGGAAAGGGATTGGAAGAATGCTTTTTACCACTCTGCTCTCTAAGGTGAGGTCAGACCATCCTGAGGTCCTCAGGGTCGAGGTTATAGTAAAGGAGAGCAACCATGCTGCTAGAAACCTCTACAGGTCTCTTGGTTTTGTCGAGGAAGGCAGGATGGAAAAGAAGATAAGAAGGGCAGATGGCGGGTTTGAGGCTGATATTCCGATGGCGTGGTTTAATCCAGATTATGGAATGAGGTAGGAAAACGGTTGAACGGTTCCATTCAAGATAGAGATTAGCTCATCTTTGCTCTTGCAGATTCAAGTGCATTCCTGCTGACAATCTTTTCTGCAAACATGTCTGCAAGTGTCTCAAGTTCATCCTCGGAACGATTCTTTGTAAAGCTCATCAGTGCCAGTTGTCTTAATATCGGAGTTCTGCTATTGTAACGAAGATGCCATACTTCGTGTGCAAGGATAGCTTTCAATTCAGTTTCATCAACCAGTTCAAGCATTCCCAGGGACAGGAAAATAGCTTTTCCCGAAGCAAACGCTCTGGGTACTGCCGAATCATAATAATATACACTTGACTTTGCATCAAGACCGTTTACAAATTCCTGAGGCCAATCCATGATCTCTGTTATTGGCCTTGCATCGTGTCTTTTGATAAGTACCTTATAGTATACTCTTGGCAGGAGAAGGATGATCGCTGTTGACAGTGTCACATAGCCAAGATATATTTCGATGCTTAACATCTGGCTGCACTGCATTGCGTAAACAATTGCAGCGATGGCAGAAATGATGAATAACTGGCCCGCAACAAAAGATGAAAGCCTTGTCAATGGTTTTCTGGTCTTAAAATATATTGTGAACATCAGCAGTGCCAGGATCATGGAGATGCCTATCAATGGCAGGAGACCACCCTCATTAATGCAGGCGATATAACATTCCACTTCATCCTGTATGGAGAACATGTTCTGTGTCCTGAAAAATCACTTCTTGTTATGGTATGTGTGGAAATTCTCTATAGCCACTTTTCCGAAAGTGTCTACAAGACTGTCAAGTACCTTTTTTGTGATGGTGTTTGCAGTATTGTCCATGGAATCTGCAGCCGAATAGAGATATCTCACCTTAGCTCCGCTCTTGTCAAGTTCCCGCGTTGCAAAACCGGCTTTTACGAGCCTGTCCAGAGTACCGGCTACACTGGATAAAGGGATGCCTGTCCTTTCAGTTATCTCTGGGGTTGTCAGTTCTTCACTTTCCCACAGAGCCTGCATTATTTGTGATTCAATGGGACTGAAAAATTTGGTCAATCCTTCATTGGATAGGTTTATTCTGTCCAATTTTACCATAGCTTTACAACTGCTGTAAAGCCATATATATCTTATGAGCTTCTCTTCATTTTTGCTTTACATCTGGCGTAAAGTTCATTTACGTTTACACTTATTGTAAAGTAATAGCTTTACACTTAGTGTATAATGAATCGGATGGTGACACAAATTGGGGAGAAGAGAATGCATTTACACTCTTTTGTATTGAAGGACGTATTCCGCAGAAAAACAAAACTTGTGGTGGCTGTGCTTGGTGTTGTTGTAGCTGCTGCTGCGATAGTGGCTGTTATTACCACATTCTCCGCAGCAACAGAGGGTTTCCATGAAGCAACGAACAAATTCGGTGCCAACATAATAGTCCGGCCTGAGATAGAATCCATTCCTCTTGTGGACGGATACACTTCTATGGGTTCACTCTACGCAGGAAACAACTACATTGAAGAATCCGATATACCGAATATCTACACTATCAGGGATAATGCGAGTCTGTCGGTCGTAGCACCAAGACTCTATGGTATTGCAGAACTTCAGGGCTCTTCTGTTGTTGTGATGGGCGTTGACCCGGAACAGGAAATGAATCTCAAACCCTGGTGGAATATTCAGGGTCACTGGATATCGTCAGAGAACACCGGACAACCAGAAGTACTGGTGGGCTCGGATATTGCCATTCCACTGGGACTTAAGGAAGGCTCGATGATAACACTTTCAAAAGACAATATCTCGATAGATGTCCAGATTGCAGGTGTGATAGAGAGCACCGGGGATAATGAAGACAGCTACATCATACTCCCGCTTGCGACTTCCCAGTATCTGCTTTCCCAGGAAGGGAAAGTCAGCAGTCTGGAAGTACGTGCATTGTGTACTGCCTGTCCGGTTGAAGAAATGAGCCGCCAGATCGAAGGTGTTCTTCCTGGAATGGAAGCACGGGCAATGAGCCAGATCGTGCAGAATGAGATGGCAATTGTCAATCATACAAAATCCTCGGCCATGGCAGTTTCTATTATTACCCTGCTGGTGAGCACATTAACAGTTGCTTCAACTATGCTTGCATCTGTTAACGAAAAAATGAAGGAGATAGGTATCATGCGTGCCATAGGGGCAAGCGACACTCAGGTGGTTTCCATGCTGTTCTTTGAAGGTGCCATCATTGGAATTGTGGGGGGATGCATCGGTTTCCTCATAGGTACACTGGTTTCTTTCGTTACAGCTCCCATGCTGGTCTCGGTAATCCCTGATCCAATGTGGAATCTCCTGCTTCCGGTTGTCGGTATTTGTATGCTTACCGGAATGATAGCTTCCCTTGTTCCTGCAAAGAGAGCTCTTGGAATCGATCCTGCAGAGGTGCTTAGAAGTGTCTGAAAATCATGATATCATCAGGGTCACAGATGTGACAAAGAATTACAACTTAGGCTCAACTGAAGTAGAGGTTTTGCACGGAATAGACCTCGCAATAAAAAACGGTGAGTTCGTTTCCATCATGGGCCAGTCCGGTTCCGGAAAAACCACTCTTATGAACCTTATAGGTATGCTGGACCATCCCACAAGCGGAAGTATCCATATCAATGGTAATGTCATCACAAACAGGTCCCAGAAAGAACTAGTTGAGCTAAGACGCAAGGCAGTGGGCTTTATTTTCCAGCAGTTTCACCTCATCCCTTCACTCACGGCTTATGAGAACGTTGCTCTTCCGCTGGTTTTTGCAGGCGAGAAGGACGACAGTGCAGTAGCAAGTGCAATGGAAAGAGTAGGATTGTCACACAGGATCAATCACAGGCCATCAGAAATGAGTGGTGGTGAGCAGCAGCGTGTGGCCATCGCAAGAGCCGTTGTCATGAATCCAAAGATATTGCTTGCAGACGAGCCAACTGGTGCGCTGGATGCCATCACAGGTGCTAAGATAATATCCCTGCTAAAGTCGCTGGCCGGTGAGATGACGGTTATTATGGTAACTCACAACAGTGAGCTTGCTGCACATTCTGATCGAATAATAGAGTTGCAGGATGGCTACGTTAAGTAAAGAATTCAGAAAAGTATCATACCTGGATTTCAGGAGTAATATGTATGAATAGAAAATTGGTCATTGTATCTTTGTTAGCGATAATAGTATCTATTTCAGCATTGGGCTGTTTGGATTCAGAGAGCTCTGCTTCAGCAGTGGGATCAGGTCCTGTTAAAGGAACATGGATAGAACCAGAGACAAGTGAGGATACAGTATCCATTCCTGTCAGTTCTGTGGATGGGTATACTAATGTTCACTTTAAAGTGAATACGGATATCGGGGAAGTTTCAGTTATGGCCTACAAGCTCGATGATGAGGTCCAGGTCCGGTCCAATGTATGCCCTCCATGTGGTTCCATAGGTTTCACACTCAGAGATGATGTCCTTGTCTGTGATTCATGCGGTACTGTCTTTGATGCCGCCACAGGCGAAGGTATCCAGGGTGGCTGTGTTGCATATCCAAAGGAGAGCATTCCATATACAATGTCAGACGGTAATATCGTCATGAATCTGGATGATGTTGTAAATGCCCACAAGAAGACTGTGGAAGCTTACTGAGTATATCGTAATATCTCTTGTTGATGAAATGAGGTCAACAACCTCATTTCATCTTTCTGATATTATTAGAATAATCCAGTCACTCAGTATCCTGAACAAGTTTTATCAATTTCCCTCTATACTAATTATATATGGGTCTGGAATCACTGGTTATTGTTTTTCTCATTTCATTTATGCTACTGATACCTATATATCTGGATATGATCGATGCATATAGGTATTTTGAGGAAACATGGTGAAAACTACATCGTATTGCCGTTTGCACCAGAACAAATAGATATCTATTAATACAATCGTGTTCGAAAAAAGTCACATAGAGGGCTTATTATGCGGATAGGTATGAAACAGGTAATAACAATTATGGCAGTGCTCCTGCTTGCAATAGCTGTAACGGGATGCACTTCAGATGATGATGGTAGTGATAATAAAGGCAGCAGTTCATCTGCAGACAACGGTGACTTTGGTGATGAGTTCACCAATACGATCGGTGTAGAATTCCAGTTGATGGAAGCTGGAAGCTTTGATATGGGTACGTCAAAGTATGTTTATTCCCAGCCAATTCATGAGGTAAGGCTGGATGATCCATTCTACATTGGTAAGTATGAAGTGACACAAGAGCAGTGGGAATCAGTTATGGGCAGTAATCCTTCAAGTTCCAAAGGAGATGACCAGCCGGTTGAAAGTGTTTCATGGAATGATGTTCAGGAGTTCATCGATAAACTCAATGAGCTGGAAGGAACCACTAAATACAGGCTTCCAACAGAAGCCGAATGGGAATATGCAGCAAGGGCCGGTTCAACGACACTTTACTCATTCGGGGAAATAGATGAGGATGAAGGTCCTTTCCTGAAGGACTATGCATGGTATCAGGAGAATTCTTACGAGCGTACCCATGATGTCGGTGAGAAACTTCCCAACGAATGGGGACTTTATGACGTGCACGGAAACGTATGGGAATATGTGCAGGATAGCTGGGTTGACAACTATGGTGGTGCAAGCGAGGATGGTAGTGCAGTAGAAAAAGGTTCAGGTTCCCTTAGAGTTGCAAGGGGTGGCAGTTACTCAAGTAAGGAAAATGCACTCTACACTGCATACAGAAAGAAACAGGATCCTCGTGATGGTGACTCTTCAACAGGCTTCCGTCTTGTGATGGATGCCTGATCTTCTTTTCCTTTTTTGATTTTTCATTCTATGTCCATTTTGGATCAGGTTTATAATTTGCATTCAGAGTTCGATATTCTCGTTCTATATAGACAGATTTTTTAGACAGGACGTTTTTATTGCAGTTAGATGGTCGAAAAAGAGAAGGTCATTAGCAATATCAATTATATCTTCAAGAAATATTTGGGTAAAGAAGAACTGGAGAATGAGATCAACAGGCTTCAGTCGCACATACTTGAGCTTGAGCTGGACGTGAAGACCGCCAATGTGAGGTATGAAAAAGGTGCGGCATCCGAAAAGAAGGCCATAGCAGCAAAGCAGGAAGCTGACGAAAAACTGAAGGCTGCAGAAGTAAAGCTCTGTACTCTGGAACATGAAGTCGATAAAAAAAAGATCGAAGCTTCAGGAGAATTATCTTTCACCCATGTTGACCAGTTCAATAAACAACGGACTGAAGAATTTCTTTCGTGTATTTCATCTGTAACGTACCTGACAGAATCTTTGCTAACAGTTTGTGTTGCTGCCGGTGGGCGACTGGATGGTGTAAAGGATTATGAAAATCTGATTAAGCTAATTGACAGTGAGACCCTTGCATTGGTCGAGAAGATCGATTCATCCACAGGGTTTGTGTTGTTCCATTCTCCCGATCACATGGTTAATGAGTTGATAGTTCCTCCTTTACCTTTGAAGAGTTCCTACTGGATCACAGGGAATAATTTTGACATCACTCCTGTAATTGAATTGCTAAATAAGGATTCAAGTGTATGTGTCCTGGTAGCACATGCAGGTGAATCATTTGTCGGATTATCTCTTGACAGGGAAGAGTTCGATTCATTTCAGGTAATTAAAAGCAGTGTCAAAGCCAAGCATGCAAAGGGAGGTTTCAGCCAGCGGCGATTTGAGCGTCTGCGGGATGAGGACATTGCACATCACATTGACAAGGCCAAATTCTCTCTCAAGGATCTGCTTGAAGAATTTGAAGGAAACACAGATTATCTTATTTTGGCAGGTGATTCTCAGCTTGCGAGGGAAATGGCCACAGATATTCCTCTGGGTATTGAACAGGTGTTCTCCTCGTCTGATATTCACATGGAAAAGAATAATATCTCTGATATCTTAAAGCAGATATTGATCTGTAGGAGATACAGGCTCTGATAAGGTTGATCTACTATGGTAAGCAAAGAAGAACTCTGTGGGATTGTCGATGCTCTTGGTGCACTGACGGCTGAGGAAATCTACTCTGTCACAAAAGAATTATATTTACTCCGGGGTAACGTTCCGTTGACTCTGCCTTCAATAAAAAACCTTTGTGTAGAAGCTGAAAAAGAACACCTGATAGCTGTTGTATCCTGGGGGGAGATTGAAGGACTGGATAAGGATGAACTTTCTTATTACATCTCAGGACCAAACGCCTTTCCGGAGGTTCCTTTTGATCTGAGTGAGGTCATCGACATACTTGAGATGACAAAAAGGGAAGTTGATCTTGGCAGAGTGTCCGGCAGATTCAGCAAGAACCTGCATAAAAGGATAAAAAATCTGGACGATAAGATCAATTCTGTCAATGAGGGTAGATTTCATCCGAAAGACCTGGAAAACCTTGAACACAGGTATAGTGATATATTGAATCAGTATTATGATTACAGTTTCTGGCTACCGGGGGATATGTCCGATATCGGAGCTGAGATACAGGAACTTAGTAACAGAATAGAATCTTTGAAGTCGGCACAAGGTATTTGACTTTTAGGTATTATCAAGGTATTCATATGGCAAGAGACAGGCGAGATAAATATTACTGGAAAGCAAAGGACGAAGGTTATCGTTCAAGGGCATCTTACAAGCTTTTCCAGATAAATGGAAAACACCATATAATAAAAGAAGGGGATACTGTGGTGGACTTAGGTGCCGCTCCCGGAGGCTGGCTGGAAGTCGCAAAGGAAATATCAGGCGGACGAGTGGTAGGTGTTGATCTGAAGAGGATATCTCCCATTGAAGGCGTTGAGACCGTTATGGGTGATATTACCGCAGACAGAACGATCGAGAAGATCCTGGGACTTGTCGGGCAGGGTGGTGCAGACGTTGTTATCTGTGATGCTGCGCCAAATCTCAGTGGGAACTGGAGTCTTGATCATGCAAGATCCATCGATCTGACGAGGTCAGCTCTTGGCTGTGCAAAGAAAATTCTCAAACCCAACGGACATTTTGTTGTTAAGGTTTTCCAGGGCGACATGTTCAATCAGTTCCTTGAAGAGGTCCGGGATAATTTCGCTTTTACGCGCTCCTACTCTCCTCAGGCTTCAAGGTCTCAGAGTGCTGAGATATATATTGTTGGTAAGAAGTTCCTGACATCGCCTGTCAGGCGTGGTAGTGAGTTTGAAGTTGAGATAAAGGAACTGGGTTCAAGCGGTGACGGAGCAGTTCTGATAGACAACTTTGTAGTTTTCGTCAAAGGCGTTGAGCTTGGGGATCGTGTGAGAATAAAGGTTCAGGACGTAAAGCCGAACTTTGCTTTTGCAGAAGTGATAAAAAGGCTGGAGTAATATACATAATTTCAGATTGAAATGTAATTATACTTTCTCTCTGGATATTATCTTTTTTTATACAAGTTTGTTCTATATACTTGTATTACTTTCTTGAACAGAACCCCATTCTTTTGTAAAAAGGTTCTGTAAAACTTTAAGAATCTGGTCACATGAATGCTGAAGTCCCTGTTCCAAAAGATCTATCCAAATATATTCCTGTACTTGTTGTCATTATCGTGGTTCTTGTAGCAGGTTATCTACTCTTTGGTGATTATATACAGAAACAAAGGACATTGCATGAAGTAGATTCTCTATGGGAGAATGCCTCAACATTGCGGGGAGAAAAAAATTATGATCAGGCATTACAGGTCTATAATTCAGTATTCGGAATAATCTCCTCAAATGAATTCCCTCTTGAATATGGGATGAACCATTATTACCGTGGTGTTACATATGAAGAAATGGCTTCAGTGGATAATGTAAATGCCTCAAGTAACCTGCAGAACAGTATATGTGCATATGACTCCTCCCTGAAGTTCATTGCAAAAACCGAGTACCCGGCTGAATATGCCAGAGTACAGTACAGTTTGGGTGATGCGTACCTTAAACTATATGCTTTTCAGGTTAGTGATGAGAATATCGACATTTCCATGGGCTACTATAACCAAGCACTTGATTACTATTCCATAGCTGTGGATCCTGTCTATTTTGCATCTATAAACAACAAGCTTGGAAATGCCTGGCGTAAGAAGGGTAACTCAGCAGGGAATTCCATATACCTTCAAAATGCCCTTGACGCATATGGTCAATCCCTGAGGGTTTTCAGGAATGATACTTATCCTCTGGAATATGCAGGGGTTCAGAACAACCTGGGGAATCTGTATCTTGAAATATCAGAATTCAGTGATAAAAAAAACAATATAAACAATGCTATAATTGCTTTTAATGATGCACTTGACGTATACACCATCGAAAGCCATCCTGTAGAGTATGCTACTCTCCAGAACAACCTTGGAAATGCCTATTTTGCCATGTCTGAAATAGAGAATAAAGAAAGCAATGTCGAAATGGCGGTTAACGCCTATCATGAGGCATTAAAGGTATTTACGATCAGCCTTTTCCCTCAGGAGCATGAGGGTGTCATTCATAATATTGCAAGGGCTTACAAAAGCCTTTAAGCAAATTAAAAATAAAAATGATGGTTAAAAGGGAAAAGAGGTATTGATTTAATACTTTTATCTTTCCTGTAGTGTCTCTACTTCTTCTACAAGCCTCTTTCCGGCGGCAATCTCATCTATGCTGTGTACAACTGCTCCGAGATTCTCAATGGAGTCTTTTACTTCTTCATAGTCGAGATTTTCACCTTCAATGGTGATCTTGACCGTTTCAGTCTGCTGGTCTACCTCATAAAGACTGAGGTTTACTCCATGTACTCCCGGGAGTACACTTAGTGTCTTAGACAATTCAACAATTGATGGATGATGGGGTTTAAGCACATCCAGAACCAATCTTCTAATTCCTGTCAATTTT
This sequence comes from Methanolobus sp. UBA32, assembly GCA_002507205.1. Classification (GTDB taxonomy): domain Archaea; phylum Halobacteriota; class Methanosarcinia; order Methanosarcinales; family Methanosarcinaceae; genus Methanolobus. The sequence goes on from DAZF01000070.1 coordinate 17,058, forward strand.
TCATCCTTCCTTATAAGAAAGCCATAGCTCTAAGAATATTTAAACTTATAAGAATTGCCTATAAAACATTATATTATTTTTGTCTTCCTATGAATGGCTTTATCTAATTTCAGGACATATTATGTTCCATTCTCATAATCAATGAGGTATTCCTATGATCGATATGCATACTCATTCTATTTTCAGTGATGGTGAGCTCATTCCAAGTGAACTTGTGAGACGGGCTGTAGTTCATGGTTACAGGGCTATAGGTATCACTGACCACGCAGATTTCACAAATGTAGAACATGTTCTCAAAAACGTAAGTAAGGCCAAGTACCTTGAGGATGAGTTTGACATTCAGGTTAAAGTGGGTGTTGAGATAACCCATGTTCCTCCCAGAAAGATAGCTCCACTTGCAAGAATGGCAAAAGAGCTGGGTGCGGAAATTGTGGTTGTCCATGGTGAGACCATAAATGAACCTGTTATGCCGGGTACAAATGCTGCTTCAGTTGAACTTGCAGATGTGGATATACTTGCCCATCCTGGTTTTATTACGGTTGAAGAAGCTGAGATCGCCCGTGATAATGACGTATGTCTTGAGATAACTGCCAGGAATGGACATAACAGGACAAACGGTCACGTTGCAAGGATTGGCATGGAAGCCGGTGCAACTCTTGTAGTTGATACTGATACCCATAGTCCGGAAAATCTTATCACAAAGGAATTTGCCCTGAAAGTTGCCATGGGTGCGGGATTAACTGAAAAGCAGGCGCAAGCTGTACTTGATAACTCACTCCGTTTTCTGGAGTGAAATCTCTTTCTTCTTTTTCAAATGTCAGGCAGAATAATAGACATCACCACCGGCATCTCTGAAAATACGCCGGTGTATGAAGGCGACCCCATCCCACTTATAGAGAAAGTGTCTTCTATAGAAACAGATGGTTTTGTAGTATCCCGGATAAATATTGGGACGCACACTGGTACTCATGTTGATGCTCCTTCCCATATATTTGAGAATGGAACATGCGTTGATGAGCTTGACCCCGGATCTTTTATTGGAAAAGCGGTTTTGCTGGATCTGTCTTCAGGGGAAGGTTGCATTACAGAAAATGAGCTTGATATGCACTACGTGGAATATACAGATGAAAAAGATATTGATGTTCTTCTGATCAAAACAGGAGCACACTTCGAATCATCAGAAACGACGGATTTCGGCAGGAGGCTTGGGGCAACTGCTGGTTCATGGATAATAGAGAGTGGTTTTCGGGTAGTAGGTGTGGATACTCTTTCAGTTGACTCGGAATCCTCTCTGCCAAACCATGATCTATTTTTGCGCAATGGATTGAATATTGTTGAGTATTTGAACTTCTCTGAAGCAACCGCTGGTATTTATTTTTTCATATGTCTACCATTGAAACTGATCGGATGTGATGGTGCGCCCGCACGTGCAATTCTGATGGATAAGTCATGTTTTGCATGACAGTGGGCACGTTATATAGAGGCCGTCTAATTAGAATTTC
>DAZF01000058.1:0-33537 GCA_002507205.1 Methanolobus sp. UBA32
AAAAAAAAAAGCCACTCTATTCATAGGGTGGTAGTTGACGTGCCTGCATTCATATCTTATGAAAGTTGGCAACCATCTTCTGTTTAGAAAACTTTTTATTTGTAACAATACATTAATCTGGTTATATATTATATGTCACTTACTTTCAAAAATCACTTTCATAGAGGTAGTTGAATGGACAAAATCAAGATTGCAATTGCAGGTATTGGCAATTGTGCAAGCTCTCTGATACAAGGCATTGAGTATTACAAAAACAAAGAAGAAAACGATGCTATAGGCCTTATGCACTGGGAAATTGGTGGCTACAGGCCATTTGATATCGAGGTAGTTGCTGCATTTGATATTGACAAAAGGAAAGTTGGTAAGGATATATCAGAGGCTGTTTTTGCGTTACCCAACTGTACGGCCGTATTCTGCCCTGACCTTCCAAAAACGGATGTAATTGTACAAATGGGCCGTATTCTTGACGGTGTTTCCGAACATATGGTAAATTACAGTGACAGCAGAAGATTCATTCCTTCTTCTGAAAAAGAAGCTGACAAAGAATCGGTGGTTCAAAAATTAAAAGAATCCGGGGCAGAGATATTACTTAACTATCTTCCAGTAGGCTCAGAGGAAGCCACCAGTTTCTATGCTGAATGTGCTCTTGAGGCAGGAGTTGCATACATTAATAACATGCCTGTTTTCATCGTCAGCAATCCTGAATGGGCTGCAAAATTCGAGGAGAAAGGTATTCCGATCATCGGTGATGACATAAAGGCCCAGCTTGGAGCGACTATCACTCACAGGACACTTGCAGACCTTTTCCGTAAACGTGGTGTGAAACTGGAGAGGACCTACCAGCTCAATACGGGGGGTAACACTGACTTCCTTAACATGCTTAACAGAAACAGACTTGCTTCCAAGAAGGAATCTAAAACAGAAGCTGTCCAGTCTGTAGTTGGCCAGAGGATGGACGATGATAATATCCATGTGGGTCCAAGTGATTACGTACCATGGCAGAATGATAACAAGGTCTGCTTCCTGAGGATGGAAGGTAAGCTCTTTGGTGATGTTCCAATGAATATCGAGCTTCGTCTTTCGGTAGAGGACTCTCCTAATTCCGCTGGTGTTGTCATTGACGCTATAAGGTGCTGTAAAATTGCTCTTGACAGGGGAATCGGTGGAATCCTGTATTCGCCTTCATCCTATTTCATGAAACATCCTCCAAAGCAGTTCACTGATGATGAAGCCTATGTGATGACAGGTGAGTTCATCAGAGGCCTGCGCGATAACTGAACCGGAATCATACATGACATTTGCTGCCACTGGAATACAGCGCAGGATATATGGCGTTGATTTCAGTGGTGCAAAGGATGCAGGTCGCAAGATATGGGTAAGCGAAGGCTTTGTGGAAACAGGAGAACTGGTAATTGTTAAATGTTATCCGGTATCAGAGCTTGTTCCCGGAAAAGTAAAAGACCGGGATGTTTGTCTTTCTGCTTTGTGCGACCTGATAGTATCAGACAAAAAGTCTGTTTTCGGGATGGATTTCCCTTTCAGTCTTCCCCGACAATTGATGTCCGGGAAGGACTGGTATTCTTTTATATCTGATTTTCCTCACGAATATCCCTCTGCAGACCAATTTCGCAAGGCTATGCAGGTTGCCGGAGGGAGGAGTGAATTGAAGCGTCTTACTGATGTTGAGGTCAAAGCCCCATTTAGCATTTATAATCTCTGGGTATTCAAACAGACATATCATGGAATTCGTGATGTTGTGCATCCTCTTGTAATGGCTGACAAAGTATGTGCTATTCCGATGCAGAGTCCACATGAAAGTAAGCCCTGGATTATGGAGGTATGTCCGGCATCAACGCTGAAGAGCGAGGGTCTTTACATAAGCTATAAAGGCAGATCTGAAAAAGAGAAAAGAACAAGGGAATACATTCTGGATGAGTTGCTCCACAAAGGAATAACTATCCGGGAAGCTCTCCGGGAAACAATAATAAATAATAAAGATGGAGATGCCCTTGACAGCTTAATTGCAGCCTATGCCACGTTCAGGTCTGTCAGGAAACTGGATGATGTCATTGGCAATCTGCCTGACATCTATCTCCGGGAAGGCTATACTTTTTTCTAATCCTTACTGATGCCCAGGATGTCGTAAAGATCATCTGGTCTTTCCAGTACCGTTATATTCTCCATCTGCGCAAGTTTTTCAGTGTTCGTTACATCGATCTCACGCATTTTCAGTTCCATTACACGTCCTTCCGGAGATACTGTTTTCACAGTTCCTCTTTTCTGGTCCACCGGAAGAATGTAGATCGGAGTTTTTCCCTTTGCTGTCTGCGCAACAACGTTCGTGACAAGGGTATCGGCAATACCGTATACTATCTTGGCTACAGTGTTTGAGGTTGTAGGGGCGACGATAAGGGCATCATAATATCCCACCTGCAAAGGACCTGCTATGAAGGGTGAGTTCGGTCCCGCATCGGTCTTGAAATTAGGAAAATCCTTCTGTATATCATTCCACATCCGATACCATTTCATGACCGTTTCACCTTCTTTTGACAGGAAGACCATTATTTCGATATCGCTTTTCTTCTTGATATCGACCATTGTGTCATATGTCTCTTTGATCAGGTCGCCTGATCCGGTAATTCCCCATGCTATTCTCTTCATGATTCTTGCTGCCTCCTCTCCTCTTTATTCCTGAAATTTGCTTCAATATCCTATCAATGATTCTTTGTGTATCATGCTGTCAGGTATTTTCATATTGTGGAGCATTTCCATCATAGAGTCCACCATCGGCGGCGGTCCGCATACATAGAAAGCCCGTTCAGCGTAATCGGGTAGTTCTCTTATGATCATACTCTCGCATATGCGTTCCCTGCATCCTGTCCAGCTTTCTGAAGCTCTCGTGAGTGTATTGAATACGGTAAGGTTCGGATTTTGCTTTTTCATTTCTTCAAGTTCTTCCGTAAATATCATGTCCTGCTCAGTCTTATCGCTGCATATTAACATGATATCCGTACTCAGCTTCATATCAGTGGAATACTTACAGATACTGATCATCGGGGTAATTCCTATTCCACCACTCAGGAGTGCTATTTTCTCGTACTCTCCTTCAAAGGTCATTTTTCCGAATGGACCACTTATAAGTGCTGTATCTCCGACTTCCATGGCATCCAGCATATTGGAATACTCATGTCCTGTGAGTTTCTTTGTAAATTCAATATGGTCTTTTTCCGTAGGGCTGCTTGAAAGGGTGAAAGCCTTACTCATCTTCTTCCCATGGGAATCAAGTGTCACTGTGATGTATTGTCCGGCTTTGTAATCAAAAGCCTCCGGTTTTTTGAACCTGAAACTTTTCACATTGTATGTCCGTTTGATTATCTCGTTCACAGGCTCTTCGAATTTCAACGTCTCACCTCTATTTGAGAGTCTTCATCGCAATGGCTGTCTTGATCATCTTGTTGACGGTTCTGTGAAGACTTCGAATTCCTTCCGAATCCTCGGCAACTCCTTCTGCACCTTTGTCCTGGGACCAGAAAGTCCCTCCAAGATTGGATCCAAAGGATCCGCCTCCAACAGGTATCATCTCACTGATTATATAGAAATTAAGAATATTCTGTATGGCCGGTTCCTGTCCGCCTATCCTGTCTCCGCCAACAGCAGCTGCAGCGCCGACCTTGTTCATAAAGGCCTTAGGGTCACGGGCAACGACTGCACGACACCTGTCCATTATTGTCTTTGTCTGGGCACTTAAAGTACCCTGGTATACGGGAGTGCCAATTATCCATGCATCAGCCCATAGCATTTTATCGTAGAGTTCCACGAGGTCATCCTTGTGTATGCATCCCTCTTTTTTACGTACACAGTAATCGCAATGGATGCAGAATTTCATATTTTTGCCACTGGCAGAAAAATACTCTACTTCTACGTCATATTTCTCCTGTGCGAATCTGAGGGCTTCATTCACAACATAGTCTGTGGATTTCTTCCTGGGACTGCCTGAAATTCCCAGTAGCCGAATGCTGGTGTCATCTGACATTATGGCACTCCGTATTGTTTTCAGTCTAATGTTATTGCTTCTGTAGGACAGGCGTCAACACAGTTCCCACATTCCACACAGTCATCCGGGCGTGCGATTACGGCTTTCAGATTTCCGCTCTCGTCTGATTCAATGTCTATAACATCTGTTGGACATGATTCTGCGCATGCGCCAATTCCTTCACATTTATTCCTGTCTACTTTTGGTGGCATTTTTTATTTCCTCCTTTTATTTTCTGTAAAAATATGCATAATCAGGACAAAGGCCATGGAAGCAGCAAAGATGCTGAATCCTGGTGTTGATTCCGTTCTCTCCTCAGGTGGGGTGGAAGGGTCGTATATAGTACTGGACGCCTTATTCATGCTTATTACAGGGACCTCATACATTTCCTTACCAAACAGGTGGTCAATGATATACTGAGGCGCTGACCTGTAATTCAGGCTTGTCTCTACCTTTAGTGGATAAACAATATCTTCTGGCAGAATGAATGTGTGTTCTTCTGTCACGGTTTCTTTAGGTCCGATCCTGTTATCTTCCAGAACCCTGTCGGCAAGCCAGAAACTATCGGTTGCATTACCGTCACTATCGGCCAGTATATTATTATAAATAATTTTTGCTGATTCTATGTTCCCTTCGCCATCAAGGGTACCTGCACTGTATATCTCTTTACCTTCGCTGTCAGTGACAATCACTTCAAGCCATATCTGTCTTATCTCTGAAACACCGGTTGGGATGTTATGTCCTGCTCCTGAATTTGTGATGGCTGCCTGAATATTGACCTTTTCACCTGTGGCTACTGTCTCAGGTGTCGTCACTTCCAGTGTTGCAGCATTTTGAAGCCTTTCAATTGCCATGTCTGCAACGTTTCCAGCACCGAACATTACGGGAATGAATGCGTTTCCACCCACGATATCATGTGATGAAATATGGTCTCTCTTAGGTGCACCGGATCCTGCACGGCCGGGGTTTGCCTCGAATCCTGTGATGCCTTCAGTCATATGGCAATCCTGGCATTCCACATTGTCCTCAGCGTACTGGCTGTCCTTCCATGTTGGGTACGTGTCATCTATGACAAGTCCGTTAACCGGATGTATCACTTCATGGCACATGCCACAATATTCGGATTGGGTATAGAGTTCAAGGTATTCTGAGTCATGATAGGCAGACTTTGAGTCGTCAAAAGGTCCCCATTTTGTATCTCCCGGGGTTACTGTGAATGGTGCATTGCCTGTTCCGTTACTTCCTGATACGACATGACAGAAGTCACATTGTACTCCGAGCTTTGAGATGTCACTCATTCCGGAGCCATCTAAAGGGGGTATCTCACCGGACACAACACCTATGGGGGTGTGGCATCGGGAGCAGAATTCGTCCACCAGTCCGTCGGTGTCAGCACTTGCAACTTTTACCTCTTCCAGATAGAAAGGATCCAGATATGCATTGAAGTGCATTGTACCTTCCCATTCCCCATAAATGATGGCATGGCATTGTCTGCATCTGCTTTCGTATGTAAAATCATCGGCAGAATATTCTCCGAATTTTGTAGCTTCTGTTGCAGCTGCAAAGCCGCTGAACAAAGATACTAAAATGATGGCTGCCATGAAAATCAGGCTGCCTTTCCCAACCCTTCCCCACATATCCTATCCTCTCAATAGTATATCACGAATTAATTGAATTTGTTCAAAGGAGCCTTGTGGCTCCTTCAAAGAATATCTTATTTGAGCAGCTTCAGTGCATCTCTGCATGCAGCAACTGCAGGAGCGCCGGATGTGATGAAAATGACATCCATTGTCTCCATTATCTCTTCTTTTGTTGCTCCGTTCTTCAGAGCACTCTTCATTTGTGATGCAACACAACGTTCACACTGCTTTGATGCAACGACTGCAAGAGCCATCAGTATCTTTGTTTTAGCAGGCAGTGCTCCGTCACTGAGTATCTTGTTGTTGCACATGTTGTACTTGTGGAGGAACTCAGGTTCAAGCTCTCCAAGTGTTTCCAGAATCTGTGGTGTGAATCCTAATTTCCCGGACATATCGTCAATGATCTCTTTGTGTCCGCCACATCCTTTTCCTTTATTTTCTCCGCACATAATTTATCCTCCCTGTTATTAAAGCAAATATAATCAGTCAAATCCGTCTTCAATGGTCTGGCCAAAACAGTAGTGGCACAGAATCCTTGGCAATCCGTTTGGAAGCCTTTGAACATGAGGTGGCTGACCTACTGATACCGGAAGTTCAAGTTCCTTCGTGTGGTCAGTGCAAAGTCCTTTTCCGCAAGCGATACAGACACATGTTGCTTCTGCGTCTTTTCCTTCTTCCATGCAGTCATAGCATTTCATCATGATATCACCTAATAGTTCTCCACCAGTGCTTTATGGCAAGGCATGCAGAGCACTTTCTTCCAGTGCTGGACATCCTTATAATCGCAGGCTATCCCCATTCCACACTTCAGTTTTATGCTGTATTCACCTTCCCATACAGGTGTTTCTTCCCTGACCAGGTGTTCCTTACAGACACCTCTCCCACAGATTATGCAGATAGCCAGTGTATCGCTATCTTTACCATTTTTTGAACATTCATAGCATTTCATGATGATCACTCTATTCAAAATTTAGTTTGTTCGCAAGCTGTTCCCGTATATATCTCATATTCTTGCAGATAGGCAAATGCTTGTTTGAGGCAATGACTAAATAACTCCCTCGACATTGTCACCTCCTACAAATATGAACAATATTTCTTCTGACATTTACCGGATATATCTGTAACGGTAAGTACATGTTTATTTTTCACAGAGTGTTAATGTTCTGCAGTTCTATTATATGATGACTCTGTTTTGATCATTCGTACTTCTCTGATCACTTTTGGCTTGTTCTTTGCTCATCATTTTCGCGTGTTTTGCCAAAATCAAACCAACAAAGTTTTAAATATGTATAGATACCTGAGTAACAACACTCTTTAGAGGAGGATTCAAATGACTTTTGGAATAGAATTTGTACCAAGTGACCCAGTACTGAAAATCGCTCACTACGCAAAGCTTGCTGAACAGCAGGGCTTTGACAATGTATGGATTACCGACCACTACAACAACCGTGATGTTTACTCAACCTTATCCGTGCTTGCAATGAGCACAAACAGTATCAAGCTCGGAACAGGTGTCACAAATCCCTACACAAGGAACGCAGCTATCACTGCATCAAGCATTGCTTCCCTCAATGAGATATCAGGCGGCCGTGCAATTCTCGGTCTCGGTCCTGGAGACAAGGCAACCTTCGATGCAATGGGCATCTCATGGGACAAACCACTCACCACAACAAAGGAAAGCATTGCAGCTATCCGTGGTTTCATCTCAGGAGAGAAGGTAAATCTGGATGGCGAAATGGTTAAGTTCAACGGTGCAAAGATGGCATTCAGGGCTGGCAATGTACCTATATATATAGGTGCACAGGGTCCAAAGATGCTCGAACTCTCAGGAGAGGTAGCAGACGGTGTACTTATCAATGCATCACACCCAAAGGACTTTGAAGTAGCTGTACAGCAGATCGCAGCAGGCGCAAAGAAAGCAGGCCGCGACCCTAAGGAAGTTGATGTTGCAGCATATGCATGCTTCTCAATTGACAAGGATGCTGCAAAGGCAGCAAAGGCAGCACAGATCGTAGTTGCATTCATCGTTGCAGGTTCACCTGACATGGTACTTGAGCGCCACGGCATTGATGTAGCAGCAAAGGCTGACATCGGCGGAGCAATCGCAAAGGGCGACTTCGGTGCACTCATGGGCGGCATGGTTACAACTGACATGATGGAGGCATTCTCTATCTGCGGAACACCAGATGACTGTAAGGCAAGGATCAATGACCTGCTTGACATCGGCGTAACCCAGATTGTTGCAGGTTCCCCAATCGGACCTGACAAAGAGAAGGCTATCAAGCTCATCGGCAAAGAAATCATTGGAAAATAAGAAAAGAACGTCGGAGGCAATTAATGGCCCATCCAAAAATATTAGAGGTCATTGAGCACGACGTCTGTACCGCTTGTGGGGCATGTGTTTCAGCATGCCCTGCTGGTGCTATTGTTATGAACAAGCGTGCAGAAGTCCGTGACCCTGATAATTTAGAATTATATATCCAAGGAGCAGCACCTAATGTATGTGAAGGATGTCTCACATGCGGAAGATTGTGTCCTGTGATCGATGGATATGCAGAAGACGAATTTGCAAATGTAAAAGAGTTCTTCGGAGCAAAGAGCACTATCCAAGGTCAGGATGGTGGTGTCACATCCATATTAGCAAAGGCTTTGCTGGAAACCGGTACTGTAGATTGTATTGTTGGTATCACCAAGGATGATAAATGGGGTACTGAGCTCATAGTTATGACCAAACCGGAAGATGTTGACAGGACAACAGGTACTAAGTATACCTACGATTCCGTACTTTCAGCACTCAGGGAACCTTTTGAGAAATACGATAAGATAGGCGTAATTGGCGTACCCTGTCAGGCACACGGCGCACGTCTCCTTGTTGAGAATAACAACGACAAGATCGTTGTGATCCTTGGTCTGCTGTGCATGGAAAGTTTCCATCATGATGTTATGACCGAGAAGATCGTTCCTGAAGTAATGGGACTTAACCTTGACGATGTCGTAAAGATGGACTTCGGTAAGGGTAAATTCTGGAACTACACAAAAGATGGTGAAGCCCACAGTGTGAAGATCCCTGAAGTTGCTCACTATGCAAGGAACCCATGTCATCACTGTTGTGACTATACTTCAGTGTCCGCTGATATCTCACTCGGTTCAGTCGGTACTCCGGATGGCTGGAACTGTGTGCTCATACGCACAGACGTAGGCAAGAAGATGTTTGAACTTGTCAAAGACAAGGTCGAGCTCATGGAAGATCCAAAACCAGGAATGGACCTGATCCAGAAACTTGCTAAAATGAAACACGATAACAACTCAGGACACTATCTAGAAGTGTGTGAGAAGTTCACATTCGATGAATGTGGCATTCACTGATGGTTATCACATATGTACATGAGAAGAGCGTTCTATATCGGACGCTTTCAACCATTTCATCTCGGACATTATTCCATTATAAATGATATTGCCCGGGATGTTGATGAGGTCGTAATTGGTATAGGCAGTGCGCAGAAAAGCCACGAGCCTAAGAATCCATTTACTGCAGGTGAACGCGTAATGATGATCAGGCATTCTCTCGAAGATGCTAATGTGAAACATTACGCCATACCTCTGGAAGACCTGCAAAGAAATGCCGTGTGGGTTTCCCATATTATTTCTATGACGCCACCTTTTGATGTAGTCTACTCCAATAATCCGTTAGTTGTACGTCTTTTCAAGGAAGCAGGTATCGATGTCAGGCAACCTCCAATGTATAAGAGGGAAGGTTATTCTGGCAGTGAAATACGAAGGCGTATGTTGAATGATGAGGACTGGAGGTCGCTTGTTCCTGAAGCGGTTGCTGATGTAATTGATGAAATAGATGGTGTTAACCGGCTCAAAAGCGTTTCCAAATCAGATGCTGACTAGTATCAGTAAATGTTTTTACTTTTTAATTCGAGACCTTTGTGGATAGCTGCATTGAATACCTTTGAGCAGCAGTTCCCCGTTGGATTTCTCACCTTGCACTGGCATTTGGCACCTTTATCATAGAATTCCCTTATGGTTCCCATATCCTGCATTCCCTGTTCCATAACTGCTTTAATCACATCATTTTCAGTTATACGGCTGCAGTAGCAGGCATATTTTGGATTTGCATCTTTTTTGAACCATAAAGGCACTCGGATGTTGTCCTTATCAAAGATGGCACCATTCTCGTCGTAGTAAGCAACATCACATTCAGGGTCCATGCACAGGTGATAGTCCCCTTTCCCGACTCTTTCCATTTGCTCTTTTTTGACAATATGCCTGACTGTGACATTTTTGACAGGCATCCCAGCTTTCTTGCAGACAGGACATAAAATATTAGATATAGGACTTAGAGTTGTATCAATTATGTTCTTTCCAATTACATGAATTGGATTGAAACGATTTGGTATTTCACTTTCATTGTTGCGCAAGAATCTCACCTTCAAGAACAGTTACTGCTTTTCCGGAAAGGAGTACTCTTTCTCCTTTGACCTGAACTTTCAAAAATCCACCTCTTTCAGATGCCTGGTATGCATTTAAGCTGCTTTTCCCCAGCTTCTTCATCCAGTAAGGTCCAAGGCAGCAATGAGCAGACCCGGTAACCGGATCTTCAGGTATGCCGATTGAAGGAGCAAAGAGTCTGGATATGAAATCATAAGCTTCTGAGTCTGCAAGGGCAGTTACAATGACGCCCCGGGTAGTTACATTTGAAAGTTTGGCTAAATCAGGCACAATCGATCTGACTTCTTCTTCTGACACTACTTCCACGATGTAGTCAAAAGCATTCCTGCCAACATATTGTGGCTCAGTCCCAAGAGCCTCGATAAGTCCTGTGGGTGCTTCAGATACTTCTTCATGCAATGTAGGAAAGTCCAGCTCTATCCACTTTTCCTTTATTTTTGCCGTGAGCAATCCGCTTTTTGTAAAGAACTTTAAAATCTCATCTTTCCCTGTATATTCTTTCTCCCATAGCACGTGGGCGCTTGCCAGTGTTGCATGTCCGCACAGGTCAACTTCAGAATCCGGTGCGAACCAGCGCAGGTTATAGCCATCATTTTCAGGATAAAGGAATGCAGTCTCTGAAAGGTTCATCTCCTTTGCCACGTTCTGCATCCATTTTTCATCTGCCGGCTCTTCAAGTATGCACACTCCTGCCGGGTTGCCGTGGAATGGTTTATCGGTGAAAGCGTCTACCTGGTAAATTCGGGTCATGTTCTTCTTTAGAATGTAGAAATAAATAATAGTTCCTGTTTGTTATTGTTGAGGACTCTGAAAGTATTATTTTTGAAACAAAGGTTTTGAGATGCCTTTGTAATAAGTAAAAAATGTATTTTACCTATCAGGGCTTTTCATCTGAGCTGCAAAGTCCTGCATAATCAAATTTGCTGTTTAGATTGAAGAATGTATTGCCATTTCTTCATCAGAAATGACCAAAACGCAATATGTCTAATGACCCGTTTTTGTAAGATGCTCAGAATTTAACTGTTATATTGCAAGCACGCTGTAATATTGCAAGCATGATTGTATCTTACTTTACCTTCTCTTAATTAATATTCAATAGACATGTTGCATTCGGTTTATTCTATATAACTTCTCTTTGTAGTAATTTTATTGATTGGTTTCACGTTCCATTTTCATAAGAAGGCTGAGACTAGAGTAAAAAGGAAGTTCCAATGCTCAACAAGCAAGAGATTATTGCGAAGGCAAAAGAAGCTATCATGGAATTTGATGATAAGGCAGCAAAAAACATTGCTAACGAAGCCCTTGCTGCAGGTATTCATCCCGCGGAGCTCATTGAGGAAGGTTTCAAAGTGGCAATGACATCTCTGGGTGAACAGTTTGAAGCAGGCACATTATACCTTCCTCATATCATTGCAGCAGTTGATGCAATGCAGGCAGCAATTGACATACTTTTACCTGAAATGGAAAAGATGGGTGCTGAAACCAAATCAAGAGGCACAGTTGTTATAGGTACAATTGAAGGTGATATCCATTCTATAGGAAAGGATATTGTTGCAACAGCGCTCAGGATTGCAGGATATAATGTGGTGGATCTTGGCAGTGATGTGCCCATTGAGAGTTATGTAGAAAAAGCCAGGGAAGTTAAAGCAGATGTAGTAGCCTCGTCAGCACTTATGACCATCACGATGATCAATCAGATGCGTATAGAGGAGCAGCTCAATGAAGCAGGTTTCAGGCACAACGTCAAAACAATGGTTGGTGGTGCACCTGTAACTCAGGAGTGGGCTGACAGAATCGGCGCCGACATCTATGCAGAGAATTCTGGAGATGCTGTGAATAAAATTAACGCGTTATTCGAATGAAGGCTGCGTTCTAAGTACAGAGTGGATTTTTTGGAGAGATACTAAAGTACTTCCCTTTATGTTAATTTAAGATTGAAACAAATTAAAATAAAATTATCTCACGGAGTATTGAATAAATGGTTCTGATAGAATCGACTGAACTGCTTGAAAACCTGTCACTGTTATTAAAAATATCAAGGGAGTTCAAGATGCATGAAACATCCCAGGCGTATAAGGACATGATCCGCCACATCAAATTTATGGAAAATGAGATTCTCCTGGAAAAAGGGCGGTTAAATCACTACAGTTCATGTAAAAAGTCCAAATGTATGGCTGATTAGTGTTTGTGATATGGTCCTTGGGCAAATGGGTTTCTTTTAAGCCTTACATTCGTCCCCATCTGACTCCATCTTTCCCATCTTCAATTACAATCCCTTTCTCTTTAAGCTCATCCCGAATGGCATCGGATCTTGCCCAGTCCTTCTCTGTACGTGCTTTTTCCCGAAGTTCTATCATTTCCGTGATATCCTCATCCGACAGGCCATCCGGTATATCTTCTGAGGCAGGGCCTTCATCCTCAGTGAATATTCCAAGCACTTCGTTGATCTCTGAATAGAATTTCAGTACATCCTCGAGTGCTACACTACCGGGCTTTTCACTGGAAACTATGGAATTTACCTTGCGGGAGAACACAAAAAGATTCCCAATAGCTTCTCTTGTATTGAAATCATCATCCATTGAATTGATAAATGCCTCTCTGGCCCCGGTTATTAATTCAATAAGTCCGCAATCAATTCCATCTCCATGAGCTTCTTTCAAGGCATGTTTCACGTTCGATATCGTATTCAACAGTCTTTTTCTTGCCCTGCCCGCCTCTTCCAGAGTCTCCTCGCTGAAATCGATAGTACTCCTGTAGTGTGTATAGACTATGAAGAACCTGATAGTTCCGGGGGAGAATTTGCTGAGCACCTCTTTAATGGTGAAGAAATTACCAAGGGACTTTGACATTTTCTCCTGGTCGATGGTCAGGAAACCGTTGTGCATCCAGTACTTGCTGAAAGGATGCTTTCCACTGCAACTTTCAGACTGGTGTATTTCAGCCTCATGGTGCGGGAAGATCAGGTCCATGCCGCCGCCGTGGATGTCAAGTTGTCCTGAACCGTACTTCATTGACATTACAGAACATTCTATATGCCAGCCCGGGCGGCCCCAGCCCCATGGACTATTCCATCCGGGTTCACCTTCTGGGGCAGATTTCCAGAGAACGAAATCAAGCTGGTATCTTTTATCATCCTCTACTTCTACCCTGTTTCCAGAGCCTTCAAGAAGTCCTTCTGCGGTCTGGTGGCTCAGTATTCCTATCTTGTCCTCTGATGTTGTGAGGTCGTAATACACGTTTCCTTTAGGAGTTACGTAGGCAGTGCCGTTTTCTATAAGTGCTCCCACGGTCTCGGTGATATCAAGAATGTGTTCCGTGACCTTTGGCTGAGTATCCGGGGGCAGCACAGCGAGAGTTTCCATATCCTCTATGAATGACTCTGTGAACTTGCGGGAAAGGACAAAAGGATCTTCTCCTGTTTCTTTTGCTCTGTTGATTACCTTGTCATCTACATCAGTTATGTTGGAAGTGTAGTTGACATCATATCCTCTGTAAATAAGATATCGTCTTATTACATCAAAAGAAACATAGCTCCTTGCATGTCCAAGGTGGCAGTGGTCATATACTGTGGGGCCGCAAACATACATGTTTACTTTTTTCCCCTGGATGGGGGCAAAATCTTCCAGCTCTCTTGTTAAGGTATTGTATACTTTGAGTGCCACAGTTTAACTCCTTTATAAATATGGGTCAAATATGAACAGTATGTAAATGCAAATGCCGAGGGGAAGATTCGAACTCCCGAAAAACCGCTCTGCAGGCGGTCACATTAGCCACTCTGTCACCTCGGCACAAGGACAGTAAAAATTATTATAATTAACTATTGTCAATTATCCATATTTATCTGTTATTATTAATAGTAGCGTTATGTGGCAAAATTTGACAAGAATGTCGAAAAGTAGCCTGTAATTTCTAATCGAAAAAATAAAAGTAAAAGGTCAATCGAAGAAATAGTCGCTCCAGTCCACAGATCCGGGTCTGAATTCCTGTTCGAGTTCTTCAGTGTCCCCTCTTCGAAGTCCCTTTATTATTCTCCCGATATGCTTGAAGGTTCTATCCACAGTTCCTTCTGTCGTATCGAGTTCAAAGACCTTCTCGCACCAGTCCACCGCTTCCGCCAGGATGATGTCCAGGGCTTCTGCTTCGAGGTTTTCCCGTACTTTTTCAACTGAATACTTCCTTTTTTCCAGTCTTTCTTTCAGTTTTGCAGGCGATGTCCTCAGCACAATAACTATATCGGCAATATGGTGGGAAAGGTGGCTGTCAACTATGGTCACAGGATATGATTTGTCCTGTAGCTCCAGAACCCTGTCATATACAAGGTCCATGTCAGCAACGACACAATCCCTCTCAGTATCCACCTCTGAATAGAGCTTCTCTTCCTTGATGAGCTCGTTGAGGTGGATCACCTGGCAGAGCGGGTCATTTTCCAGTAGTTTCGTTACCGAGGTTTTTCCAGTTCCCGGTGTCCCGGTGATGCCGATAATCATAGTCAACAATAAACCTGCAAACGCTTAATCCTTATGCACGCCTTCGACTATCCTGAGGAAATTCCTGATGATCTTCACTCCTTCATCTGTAAGGATAGATTCCGGATGGAACTGCACGCCGTACACCGGATATTCCTTGTGTTCGACGGCCATGATTATGCCATCGTTTGTCTTTGCGGTGACTTTCAGGTCATCGGCCAGTTCCTTTATGGCAAGGGAGTGGTATCTTCCGCCCTTGAAATCACCTTTAAGGTTAGCAAAGAGTGTTGTATTTTCGTGAGTTATGTCAGATGTTTTGCCATGTATGGGTCCTCCATCTGCATGGCCGATGGTCCCGCCATATGCGGTATTTATGGCCTGGTGTCCAAGGCAGACTCCAAGTACGGGAATCTTTGGTCCAAACTCCCTGATGATGTCAAGACATGTTCCAATATCTGCTGGGTTGTGAGGTGTGCCGGGTCCGGGTGAAATAATAATTCCGTCCGGTTTCATAGCCTTAACCTCTTCAATGGTAATTGTGTTGGGGACGACCACAGTGTCCGGCTCGAATATGGATACAAAATCCACGAGGTTCCAAACGAATGAATCTTTGTTGTCAATGAACAATATCTTCATTATTTGCCTCCTATTGCCTTTATCATCGCAGCCATTTTTCTTTCCGTTTCATTGTATTCGTATGTCGGGTCTGAGTCAGCCACGATGCCAGCTCCTGCCTGCACATAGGCTGTGTTATTCTTAATAAGCACTGTCCTTATGACGATTGCAAAGTCAGCGTCGCCGTTCCATGAATAATAACCAACTCCGCCGCCGTATATTCCTCTTGATTCAGGTTCAAGGTCATCTATTATTTCCATTGCCCTGATCTTTGGAGCACCTGATAGCGTTCCTGCGGGGAATATGGCGCGTGTGGCATCAAACTGGTCGCATTCATCCCTGAGCTCTCCGCTTACAGTACTTTCGATGTGCTGGAGGTGTGAATATTTTACAACGCTCATGAGGTCGTCGACCTTGACAGTTCCGCCTTTTGAGACCATCCTGACGTCATTGCGCCCGAGGTCGACAAGCATTACATGCTCAGCACGTTCCTTCTCATCACTGAGCATTTTTTCTGCAAGCACTTTGTCCTCTTCATCATCCTTACCACGGGGGCAGGTTCCTGCTATTGGGTTTGAGATGACTTTCCTGTCAAAGACTGTCATGAGGGTCTCAGGGCTTGCACCCACTATGCCAATGTCCTTGAAGTTGAAGATATACATGTAAGGGCTTGGATTGATACTCCTCAGTCTGATGTAGAGTTGCAGGGGTGTCTGTTTCATTTTAACGGTGTACCTGCGGGAGATAACAACCTGGAATATGTCACCGTCAATGATGTGCTGTTTTGACTTCCTGACCGCTTCCTCATAAGCTTCCTGATTGACGTTGGCAACAGGGTCTTCTGAGTCTGCAGCAGGGATGTCCTCACTGATACTGATGACCGATGCCATCTGCAATGATCTCTCCATCAGCAGTGCCTCTGAGTATGCATGCTCATAAACAGCATCCATCTCACTGGTTTCTGTGACAAATGGGGTGATCACAATATATGTCTCGTTGGTTATATGGTCAAAGACAAAGGTCTTTGTCATAATTGCAAAATGCATGTCCGGTGTGTCAGCATCGGGCTTTTTATCAATATCTAACCAGGAATCGTATACAAGGTCATAACTGTTGTACCCGATGGCACCACCAAGGAAGGTCTGCCTGTCAAAACGCTTCTGGTTAAGGAGTGTTGTGTCGGTACTTGTGGGGTATATCTTGCGGAATGCTGCAAGAGCATCATCTCCTTCACTGACCTTTACCCTGAACTTCCCGCCAACAAGGGATTCAATATTTCCGATGGACTTGAGCCTGTTATAGATATGTTTTGTAAGCTCGGAGTTCATCTGGCACTCGATGGTCAGGTATCTGTCCTTAATGGATACTACCATCTCCGGTTCGTAACCTACAAATGAATATCTTGCATGTCTTTTTTCCTTCTCTACGGACTCCAGCAGATATGAATGTCCTGCATTCTGCAGGGTTGCGTACAACTGCAGGGGTGTGCATATGCTATCCACTTTTGTCATAAGCTGCACGATTGCAGGCTTTTGTGAATTTTCAACAAGGGATATGAAATCCTCTTTACTAAGATCAAAATCAACCATTGATACACCTGGCTTCTTCTATAAACCTGCATACTTTTGCAGGGTCTTTTTTTCCATTGCTCTCTACACCTGAGGCAGTATCCACAGCAAATGGTCTGACCTCTTTAACGGCATCTCTCACATTATCGGGCTTGAGCCCGCCGGCAAGTATGACTGGGGCCTTCGTATTCTCCACGACCTGCCTGCTTATTGACCAGTCATGCACCATTCCAGTACCACCGGTGGCTCCTGCTTTGCCAGAGTCCAGAAGTATGCCGTCTATCAGGTCATTATCAAGCAGTGCATCCACCTGTTTCATCAGGTCTGAAGGTAGTTCCCTGCTTTCAACGGGTATGGTAAATGTCCTTATGATCTTCTGGTGTGTGCCGTCACGTATGATTTCTATTTCTTCTGCACTGAGCTCATTGTGAAGCTGTACGACATCCGGGTTTACCTTTCCTATAAGGTCCAGTGCATCCTGTCCGCTTGCTGGCATTATCACAAGCACTGAGTCCACAAAGAAGGGGATGGTCTTTACGAGTTCTGCTGCGGTCTGCGCATTCAGTTTCCTGGGCGTGTTCACCGGAACCTCGGTGATAAAACCAACAGCATCAGCTCCGAAGCTCACTGCCAGTTCTATGTCTTCAGCAGACTTCATTCCGCATATCTTCACTCTTGAAAGCTGCTTCATATATAACCTCGTGAATGTTGTCGTTGTCACTGAACTCCATCAGTTTCTGCATGGCCTTACCGCTGTCAATTATCTCTTCTACCATTGGTATTGCTTCTTTCACGGAGCCGGCCTTGCCTGCAACATAAAGTGCTGCAGCGGAATTCATTACTATGATATCCCTCTTAGGTCCTTTTTCACCTTTGAGGATGTATATTATGTCAAGTGCGTTCTCTTTAGGTGTGCCACCTACAATGTCAGTTGCTGTTGCTCTCTTTATTCCAAACTCTTCAGGTGTCAGTGTATAAGTGCTGATCTTTCCGTCCCTGAGTTCGGCAACGTATGTTTCGGATATATTGGATATCTCATCCATGCCGTCCCCGTGGACGACCATTGCTCTTTCAACTCCCAGTTTCTTCATTACCTGAGCAAACGGTTCGCAAAGTTTCTTTTCAAAAACACCAACAAGTTGCACCTTTGCATTTGCAGGATTTGTAAGTGGGCCAAGTATGTTGAAAACCGTCCGAACTCCCATTTCCTGTCTGATGGGTCCGACCCTTTTCATTGCAGGGTGAAAGATGGGTGCGAACATGAAACCGATGCCGTCCTTTTCAATTGAAGCAGTCACATCTTCGGGTGCCTTGTCTACCTTTATTCCCAGTTCTCTCAGGACGTCTGCACTTCCTGAAAGTGAAGTAATGGAGCGGTTGCCATGTTTTGCAACGGCCACACCGGCTGCTGCAGTTACAATGGCAGATGCAGTTGAAACATTGATGGTATTGTGCCTGTCACCGCCGGTGCCTACCACGTCAACAAGCACCCCTTCTACTTTCGGAGCAATTGTGTTGGCGGCCTTTTTCATCCCGATGGCAAAGCCTGCAATTTCTTCAGTAGTCTCTCCCTTCATTTTCAGGGCAATGAGGAGACCGGCTATCTGTGCGTCAGTGGCCTCTGTGAATATCTTTGTGATAGCATCCTCTGCTTCCTTTATTGTGAGGTTCTGCTTTTCACTTACTTTCTTTATGTATCCTTTCATGTTAGCACCCATCTACGCATTAATGTATATAATTGTACAGTAATGGGCAATAATGAGATGATAGTATTTATTCTTTATGGAATTAGAAGTCTGCATTATTCTTTGCTATTTGCAGAATCTGCATTTCTATTATTTCTTGTATCGCTATGGAACTCTTGTTCTGTTACCGTGGCTAAAAGTGTTAGGCATGCAAACATTTATATCATAATGTTTACTATGACTTCTATTATTAGGGATGCCTATATTCGCGAGGTTTGTAAATAATGTTAAACATTCTTAAAAAAAAGAGTTGCTGTAATGTTGAAGGCGACACCCAAAACGGTCTTGAAAAGATCATCCTTGTGGGGAACCCGAACGTCGGGAAAAGTGTTATCTTCAACTATTTTTCAGACAGCTATGCAGTGGTTTCCAATTATCCGGGAACCACGGTGGCTGTAAGTAAGGGAAAGGGGCAGATCAAGGGGAAAGAGTATGAGATTATAGACACTCCTGGCATGTATTCCCTGCAACCGATCACAGAGGAAGAACGTGTTTCACAAAAATATGTTTTCAACAGTAAGCCTTTTGTGTACCTGCATGTGGTCGATGCCAAAAATCTTCAGCGTATGCTTCCACTCACAATTCAGTTGATCGAAGCCGATGTCCCTCTCATACTTGTTCTGAATATGATGGATGAAGCATCTGCCAGAGGTATCAGTATCAATGAATCCGAACTTGAAAAGAAACTGGGGATTCCGGTCATCTGCACGACCTCTATTAAAGGAGAGGGGATGGACCGTCTTGAAGAAGCCATATCTTCTTACAGCTTTCAATCTGCTGGAAGCAAGATCGTAGAGCACAGCAGAGGAATAACGTATGCCATTGATGGGATCTCGTCACTTCTCAGGTCTGAATATTCAATCTCAAAAAAAACAGTTGCACAATTGCTCCTCCTGAATGATGCGATTGCACTTGAGGAAGTGAAACAGAAGCATGAGGACATTGAAGCTATCAATAAGATCGTCGAAGGGACTGAGAAAGAGTATTCTGATCCCCTTAATTATGTAATGACAATAGAAAGGCAGGAATATGTCAATGATATCGTTGACTCTGCTATGATAATGAACAATATGGTTGGGATAAACAGTGAGAATTCAAGAAATAAATCCTCTCCATCTTTCAGTGAGCGCATAGACAAACTTCTCATACAACCGATAACCGGTATTCCTATATTACTACTGGTGCTATACTTTGGCTTGTACAAGTTTGTAGGCGGTTTTGCAGCAGGTACTGTTGTGGACTATCTTGAGAGCACACTTTTCGGTGAGCTGATCAATCCCTGGGTCATAGGGGCATTCAATTCCTTTGTGCCGTATCCTGTCGTACAGGACCTCTTTGTAGGTGAATACGGAGTATTCACTCAGGCGGTAACATATGCAATAGCGCTTATTATGCCTCTTGTTGGTGCATTCTTCATTGTGTTTTCTATTGTCGAGGATACAGGATACCTGCCTCGTCTTGCAATGCTGATTGATCGTGTTTTCAAAAAAATGGGTATGAGCGGCAGAGCTGTTATACCTATGGTACTTGGTTTTGGATGTGCTACCATGGCGACCATGGTAACCCGTACTCTTGAAACAAAGAGGGAGAAGGTTATTGCAAGTATGCTGCTGGCACTGGCAATTCCCTGTTCTGCTCAACTTGGGGTCATACTGGGTGTGCTCTCATTCAGTGGAAAGGCACTGGCAATATGGGCAATTGTGATTGGCTTTGAACTTTTGTTGATAGGTTATCTCTCCTCTTTCGTCATGCCTGGGGAAAAGCCAAGTTTCTTTATCGAAATGCCTCCACTCAGACTTCCGAAACTATCAAATGTGCTTGTAAAAACATATTCCAGAATGCAATGGTATTTCTTTGAAGTACTTCCGCTCTTCGTTATTGCAAGTGTGCTTATTTGGGTAGGAAGACTTACCGGCCTGTTTGACATAGCTGTTAACCTTATGGGCTATCCTTCACAGTGGATCGGTCTTCCGGCTGAAGCGGGACTTATGTTCTTCTATGGTTTCTTCAGGAGGGATTTTGGTGCAGCCGGTCTGTTTGATATGTACAATGCCGGTATGCTGACCGGAGTGAACATTGTGGTTGCAGCCATCACACTGACCTTGTTCATGCCATGTATTGCCCAGTTCCTGGTGACGGTAAAAGAAAGAGGAGTCAAAACCGCTGTTGCAATGGCAGCTTTCATTTTCCCGGGTGCTTTTGCAGTAGGATTCATTGTTAACTACCTTCTCACAACATTCGGGGTAGTACTATGAAATGTCCTCTTTGTGGCAAAGAGTTCGATGAACCTGACAGGTCAAAATGTTCGGGTTGCGGGAGGTTTAGTTCTTGTAACATGCAGCGTTGTCCGGCTTGCGGATATGAAATAGCACCGGAAACAAAACTGGAAAAATTCATAAGAGGGATATTCAAATGAAAATAAGTGAAGATGCAGAGAACATCCTTGAACAGATGTGGGTATGCATCAATGAAGAAATGAATGATTCGGTGAATCTCTCATCACTTGGTCTGGATGAGGCTTCACCTGAGCTCAGTGAACTGCTTGAGACGGGCAACATCCTGCTGTCCGATTCTCTGGCAACGCTTTCGGAAGAAGGGGATGCCAACGGAAGGACAGTTGTCAGAAGACGCAGATTAGCAGAAAGGCTTCTTGTGGATGTGCTGAACACAAAGGAGAAACATGTTCGTAGTTCTGCCTGCGAGTTCGAACACATACTTCACAGGGGTATTGATGAGAATGTATGTATATTGCTGGGTCATCCGCGTACCTGCCCACATGGGAAACAAATTCCTGAGGGTGAATGCTGTAAAAAAGCAAGGGAAGAAATCGAACATGTAGTTGCTCCTCTCTCTGCACTGAAGAATGGTCAAAGTGGCAAGATAGCTTATTTTGACATGAGGGAGGAACAGAAGATGCAAAAGATGCTTTCGATGGGTGTACTACCTGGCATCTCGATCGGTCTTGTTCAGTCGTATCCTTCGTATGTTTTTGATTTGAATCATACAAGATATGCCGTTGATTCAGAAATGGCCGACAGTATTTATGTGAGGGTAGAAAGAGGATGAAAAAGGTGAAAGGGGAAATCCCTTCACTCATTCCTGCTCTTCGATGAGCTGGTATATCTTCTTCATGTCGAGACAGCTTTCAACAACTTCTGCAAGCTCTTCATAAGCTTCGTCTTCTGTTGTGACCGTTTCTGGATGGTACTCTATACCCTTCTTTTCAGTCAGGTATATCATGAGTGCATGCCTGATGTTCTCATTCTCGAAAAGCCCGTGAAGGTATGTGCCCACCACAGTGCCGCTTTCGTCAATGCTGCCGTCATCTCCAAAAACGGTTCTTGGTGTCTTTGTTGCGCCCATGTGTATCTCGTAGCCCCAAATTTTGTCCCCTTTGATATTCCTGAAGATGGGACCATCGGCAACTATATCCTTCTGTACCTGGACTGTCCTCTTTTTGTATTCGCCAAAAGTAGTTTCGGTATCAAGGAGTCCAAGACCTTCATAGTCTGCCTCAACTCCGTTCTCTACGCCGGAATCGTGGATAACTTTTCCAAGCATCTGGTAACCGCCGCAAATGCCGAAGATGGCTGCTTTTCCTTTTAGGTTGCGTATCTGGATATCCATGCCGCTTTCCTGAAGGTCAAGCAGGTCACTGACGGTATTTTTCGTGCCCGGGATTATGACACAATCAGGATTTCCGAGATTCTCGTCAAGGTCGACATACCTGACGTTCGCAATCCTCTCAAGTGGCTCGAAATCTGTGAAATTGGAAATCCTTGGAAGGCGGATAACTGCAATGTCAATATCGTTGATATCCTCTTTTTCAGCCCTGCCTTTCTTCTTCCTGATGGCCATGGAATCTTCGGATGGTATATTGAGCTTGTAATATGGCAGAACTCCAAGAACAGGTACGTCTGTCAGGTCTTCAAGCTGCTTTAATCCGGGCTCGAGTATGGCAGGGTCGCCCCTGAATTTGTTGATGACGAACCCTTTCAGGTTCTTGCTGACATCATCGGGCAACAATTCCTTTGTTCCGTAAAGGCTCGCAAATACTCCTCCTGATTCGATATCTCCTACCAGTATGATGGGTGCGCCTGTTATGCGTGCAGTTCCTATGTTGACGATATCGCGGTCATAGAGGTTTATCTCGGCGGCTCCGCCTGCGCCTTCCATGACTATGAGGTCGTATTCGGACTCAAGCCTTTCAAGGGCTCCCCTGAGCACGTCATGCATTTCCTCTATGGAATCGTAATAGTTACCTGCGGTCTTATCGGCATACGGTTCACCAAGGACGATGACCTGTGATGTCCTGTCTCCTTTGGGTTTGAGGAGCACCGGGTTCATATCTGCTGTGGGTTCGACCCCGGCAGCTTTGGCCTGTATCGCCTGGGCAATTCCGATTTCCTTTCCATCTTTTGTGATCCATGAGTTCAGGCTCATGTTCTGGGCCTTAAATGGTGCAACCTTGTATTTTCTGGAAAGGATCTTGCACAGGCCTGTGACCATTATGCTCTTGCCTACGTCTGATGCAGTACCCAATACCAGTAGTTTCTTAGCTTTTTTCTTATTCTCCATTGCAACCGCCCTAAATATTTTTGAATTGCTATACTATTTCGTAATAATGCAACAGTTTTATGAAGGACAACTTATATCTACTTAACTCCAGTTTATCTTAGTTAAGGTGGAACATGACAGAACTTATGCACGTAAGTGGCGGTCCGACAAAACCGGAGATAATTGCAGTTGCCCTATCAAAACTTGATTTAACGGATAACTGTAGATTTTTCGACATTGGTTGTGGTACGGGAGCCGTGTCTATAGAAGCTTCAAAAATGGTACGTAATATTAGCATATGTGCCATTGATGCAAGGGAAGAGGCAATAAATGTAACGAAGAAAAATTTCGAAGCATTTAAGATTACCAATGCCCAAGTTTTTTCCGGTGAATCTTCAGAGATCCTGGAAAAGCAGGATGTTGGGTCTATCGATTGTGCATTTATTGGTGGCACAAAAAACATTTCCCGTGTGCTTGAAGTGCTTGCCGAGAAAAAGGCAAAGAGTATTGTGGTGAATGCAGTCAGGATCGAAACGGTCGTAAACGTAATAAATAAGATGAAAGAACTTGACTTATTCGATGAGGTACTGCATTTAATTGTTTCACGTGGCGCACCGATTACCGGTGAAACCATGTTCAAACCTGAAAATCCGGTATATATTGTTGTCGGAAGATCAGGTAAGAATTGATCTTTAATCTTGATGGTGATAAAAAAATGCTTGTTGGAGTTGGACTTGGTCCGGGAGATCCGGAGCTTCTTACATTGAAAGCTGTTGAAAACCTGAAAAATGCATACAAGGTATACGTTCCTGGTCCCATGGCTGCGGATCTGGTGGCACCTTATGCAGAATCAGAAATCCTGGAATTCCCCATGTTGACAGACTATGATGTGCTAAATGCCGTCTGGAAGAAGAATGCTGACATGCTTGCTGAAGAATCAAAGGACAACCTTGTTGTTTTTGGTCTCATCGGTGATCCTAACTTTTTCTCAACATTCACTCATTTAAAACGTGTGATGAAGAAGTTCTATCCTGATGTTGAAACAGCAACAATTCCGGGAATCAGCTCTATCACATCATTCGCTGCACAGACCGGGGCAGAGGTTGACTCTTCCTTTGAGGTCAGCGATGGCTCAGAGAGCCAGTATAAGATCAGGCTGAAGGCAAGTAAGCCGCTTGAGATCATCGATTCATTTGAAAAGGAAGGTTTTAACAAATTCACTTTCTGTGAACGCCTTTTCAGTGACAGGGAAGTCATAATCACAGAAAGAGAGAAGATTCCTGAAAAAGGTAATTATTTCAGTATTATCTTTGCAGAAAAGGAATAATCGCAGGGAGAATCAAGATGACAGACAAGAAAGTCTATTTTGTAGGTTCCGGTCCGGGAAACGCTAAGTATATCACTGTAATGGGAAAAGAGCTTCTTGAAGAGGCTGACCTTGTAATATACGCCGGTTCCCTTGTGAATCCTGAAGTACTCAATTACTCCAAAGGGGAAAAGATCGATAGTTACGGACTTACCCTTGATGAAACTAACAAACTGATAGTTGACAATCTCAATGCAGGCAAGAAAGTTGTGAGATTACACAGCGGTGACCCATCACTGTATGGTTCCATCGTTGAGCAGATAGAGGAACTGAAGAAATTCGACGTAGTGGTCGAGATAATACCTGGTGTTTCCTCTGTATTTGCAACAGCAGCCGCATTGCAGACCCAGCTCACTCTGAACGATGTTTCAGAAACCCTTATTATAACACGTCCTGCTGGCAAGACCCTTGAGAAGGACCAGATAAAGGAACTTTCAAGACACAACGCAACCATGGCTGTTTTCCTGGGAACCCAGAAAATAGAGCAGATCATGGAAAAGGTTGAATATGCACCTGACACTCCGGTTGCAGTGGTCTTCCATGCATCCTGGCCAGACCAGAAGATCATAAAGGGTACAGTGGCAGATATCGCCGGAAAGGTAAAGGAAGCAGGAATCAAACGTTCCGCAATGATCCTTATCGGCGGAGTTGTCGACCCTGTTGACTATGGCAATTACGGGAGGTCTTACTTATACGGAGTGGCACAAGAACCGCTGTCATAACCTTTGAGAGAAATCTTGAGGTTGCAGAGCGTCTGGCAGGACATCTGAATGCTGATGTCCTGATGTACGATAAAAGCGTCTTCAAAAAGGCCTTCGAGCAGTATGATGCTATTGTGGCAGTCTTTGCCACAGGCATTGTAGTGCGTGAGATCGCACCGCTTATTGAGGACAAATGGAAGGATCCTGCAGTCATTGTAGTGGATTCGAATATGAATTTCGCAATCCCGCTGCTTGGCGGTCATCATGGGGGCAATGAGGTCGTCAGGAAGATAGCTGAAATAGGTCCTGTTCCTGTTGTCACAACGGCTACGGAAGTCCATAACAGGAATTCTGTAGAGGGTATTGCCAAGGCACTTGGTTGTGATATTGTCAACAAACCTTCCACTGTACAGGTTAACTGCGCTTTGCTTGACGAGGATGTTGAGGTCCTTGAGATAAAGGGTCCTAAGATAGTCATTGTCGGGGACGATGTTTCGGTCCTGAAAAAAGAAAAGGCAGAAAACGCATGATCATAGGTATCGGGGCCCGAAAGGGCATCAAAAGCCAGGAAGCAATCGATGCGATCAATAATGCACTTGCTGAGGCAGGCAGGAGCATCGATGAAGTGCATGCGCTGGCGTCTGCAAAATTAAAAGAGAACGAAGCAGGTCTCCATGAGGCTGCAGAAATTCTTGGAATTGGAATAACTTTCATTGATCACGATGAATTGAATACATATGATGCGCCGTCAGCTTCGCAGGCAAAACGCTTCGGGCTTACAGGTGTTGCAGAGCCTGCTGCACTGGCGTTGTCGGAAAAAAAAGAATTGATACTAAGGAAGAAGGCATATGGTAGGGTCACAATCGCAATCGCAGAGTGAAGCAAAAGGAAAGCTTTACATTATTGGTATAGGTCCGGGTTCTGTCGAACAGCTAACGGTAAAGGCAAGAGACGTCATCCTGAATTCAGACTACATCGTTGGAAACGGTACCTATCTCGACCAGATGGCAAGCCTGCTGGACAAACAGGAGATCGTCCGCAGTGCCATGGGTAAGGAAGTTGACCGTTCACGTAAGGCAGTTGAGCTTGCACAGGAAAACATTGTATCCATGATAAGCGGTGGAGATGCAAACATTTACGGAATGGCAGGTCTTGTCCTTGAAGTGGCAGAGCACACAGGTCTGGATGTTGAGATCGAAGTCCTCCCTGGTGTCACAGCTATCACAGCAGCGGCAAGTGTGCTTGGTGCACCTATCGTTAATGACATGTGTACTGTCAGTCTCAGTGACCTCCTGACTCCGTGGGAAGTCATTGAGAAAAGACTTGATGCAGCAGCATCTGCAGACTTTGTGATGTCACTGTACAATCCTAAGAGCCGCCAGCGCAAATCCAATTTCTCAAAGGCTATTGAGATAATCAGGCGTCATAAGGATGATTCGGTACCAGTTGGTCTTGTGAAGAATGCCCTCAGGGACAAGGATCAGGATTACATAGTTACCACCCTTGGCGAGGTCATGGACCACAACGACTGGGTGGACATGAGCACAACTATTCTTATCACGACCAATGATTCCCGTATATGGGAGTCAGCATACGGGAAGAGAATAATCACTCCTAGGGGGTATCATAGGAAATATGACTACTGAATCCAAAAAGGCAGACACAAGTATCGAAGAACTTGTGGAAATGACCACTGAGATCGACCCTGAACTTGTTGGTATATGTACCGACCTTGGGTCACAAACCGATGAGGCAAAGGCGATTTACATGACCAGTCGTAATATTGCTAAAAAACTCGTTGGTGATGAGACAATTGAGGACAAGGTCAGACAGCGCTGTGTAACCTCAACCGGTGACCCGGCAGTTGCAGATCTTATGCGCTTTGTCAACAATCCTATGAAAGCAGGCGTAGAAGCTATCAAAAAGGGTGCTCCTATTCTTGTTGATATTAACATGGTCAAAGCAGGGATTACCAAGAGAGGTCACAACTGTGAGGTCATCTGTGTGCTTGACAAGGATGAGGATGCAGAACTTGCCCGCAAGTACGGTATTACCAGAACTGCTGCAGGTTTCCTGAAATGCAAAGACATACTTGAAGGTTCAATTGTGGCAATTGGTAATGCACCATCAGCTGCTTTTGCAGTCTGCAGGATGATAGAGCATGGCATTAAACCGGCAATCATTGTAGGTACACCTGTGGGCTTCGTCAATGCCGCAGAATCAAAAGAAGTTGTCAGGAATGCACCTGTTCCTTCAATAACATGTGTGGGTACACGTGGTGGAACTCCAATGGCTGTTGCCTGTGTTAATGAACTTGTTGCAATAGCAAATGATGATGAATGTGTAATTGATTAAGCACATTCACCTTTTCTAATTTTGATCTTTAATTTTAATCATCTGGTTCTTATTCATAAATAGGCAACAATATGGTTAGTGTAGACCATCCACAGTCCCACAACTACGAGTATAATTCCTGCTGCTTTTTTGAGTTCAATATCTAATTCCGATAACCTGCTAAGCCTGTCGCCGGACAGTTTTGCAGAATAGGCAATAAGCATCATCGGGATTGCAAAACCCAGGGAGTATATCAGGAGAAGTTCTGCGCCGTAGATAATATTACTTTCCAGTGCCACCAATGTGAGGATGGATGCAAGTATGGGTCCTACACATGGGATCCACACTATTCCCAGTGAGGCACCAACGACAAGTCCGCCAAGGAGTCCTTTTCCTTCAGTGTGTATCTTTCCTGTGTACTGTAAAAAGAAAGCAAATATCTCTTTTTCCATCAGCATTGAAAGGCCAATGAGAATTATCATGATCTCAGCAATGATTCTTAGCTTGCTGATATAGGGCAGGAACAATGTTCCAAAGGCAGAAGCAGCAACGCCCATAATCGTGAATGATATGGCAAGCCCGATTATTATTGCAAGGGGACGGAATTTACTGTTGCCTGTGGAATAGGCGAGTATAATTGGCAGAAGTGGAAGTACGCATGGGGAAAGTACACTCACGATCCCTGCAAAAAAAGCGGCGATGGGTGTGAGTGATGTCGCTTCCAGCATATTGTACACCTATTGGTCATTGTCTGTATTCAATTGCTGCATCAAGGATATCTGTCAGTGTTTTCCTGGCGGTGATACCTATGTATCTGGCTTTGTTCCTGTCCATTGTTGCCTGTCCGTCTGCCCCCATGTAGATGTAGCCTTCATCACTATTTTCTGCGATGACAAATATGTCCGGGATAGTGTATACATTAAAACTTGCAGCAATGGCTCTGGTCTTCTCTGTATTTATAAACATGACAGTGGCTTTATCTTCATAATCATTTGCTATATCAGCCATGATGGGTTTTTGGGCAATGCATGCAGGACAGCTATCTGTTCCGATCTCTATCAGAACCGGACCTTCTGCAAGTGCATCGTTCAATTGCTGCATGTTGGCAGCGGTGATGATTGCACTGTCATCTACAGCTTTATTGTCGCCTATCAGGCCTACAACCATAAAGAGTACGGCTATGATGGCTACTACGGGCAGGATTATTTTGTTCATGGTATCACTCTTGTTCGTCTTCTATAAAACTATTTTGATTTATAGTTTGTGTACTGTATTGGGACATACGTACAAAACCGAATGTCAAAAAAAAGAATAATATATCAGTTACTTTTCAAGGACTTTCCATTTCAATAAAATGCCGTCTTCTATTTTTTCAGCATCCATTAAGTCAAGCTTCAAAAGCTCTTTTTCCGGGAAACCTTCTCCATCAACAAAGGTAGGGGAACTCTTCCCTCCGATTATCAGGTTTCCTACAAAGGTGTATATCTCATCAACAAGGCCATTGGAAAGCATTCCCCAGTTAAGCGTTGCTCCGCCTTCTATCATTAATCGCTTAATTCCACGTTTCTTAAGCTCATGCATGGCTTCCGGAAGATCTACTTTATCCTTTCCGCACACAACAATGTCTGCTTTTTCCTGAAGCTTGGCCACTTTTTCCAGAGGGGCAGATTCCGAAACGATTATGATCCGCTTTCCTTCTCCCTTCCTGAAAATATCCGAATCACAGGGAGTTCGTGCTTTGCTGTCGACAATGATCCTCAAAGGATTTGCATTAAGACCTGCCTTTATCCTGTTATACTGAAGTTCAGGGGATTTCACGGTCAGGCTCGGGTCATCTGCAAGAACCGTGCCAATACCAACCATTATAGCATCAGACTCTGCCCTGAGTTGATCCATACGGTTAAAATCGATCTTGCCGGATATTTTTACCTGTTTTCTTTCCTTTGTGGATATCTTGCCGTCAGCAGACATTGCTGAATTTATGAATATGAATGGACGTTCCATCAGAATCACTTAATTAAAAAAAGAATTTAGGGCAATGAGTGCCCTGAAATGATGGTCTTTTTTATTCCTGGTCTATAATAGCCTTCATGAGATTACGGTCACGTAGAAGTCCAAGGAATTTCTGATTTGCATTGACGACTGGTATCTGGTCGATCTTATTCCTTTTCATCTTCAATGCACATTCACTCACACCTGAGATGTATGCAGCTTTTACGAGATCTGCAACCATTACATCCTTTACAGGTATGTCAGGAACCTTTACTCTTGAAACACTGTAGTAAATGCTCATGGTATCTCTCATGGATTCCCATGTCCATTCATCATCATCTGAACCATTGGACATGTCAGACATTTCCACTGTATCTTCAATGATACTGGCGTTAATGATGTCACGATCTGTAATTATGCCAACTACTTCGAGGCTGCTATCAATAACGGGGGCTGCTTTTGATTTTGCAAGTTCCATGATTCTGGCGGCGACGTTCAACGGAGTGTCTGTCCATACAGGCACAACTGTCGGATTAACGTATTGTCCTACGTGGTCGATAATGTCCATTTCGGCAATAGATGCAACGATATCTGCAACAGAAATGATTCCCAGCAGTTTATCGTCCTTTACGACAGGTAATCTTCTGATATTGTTATCCAGAAGGATCTTTGCTGCAATTGTTATATCTACATCAGGGTCTATGACTATGGGATTGCGTGTCATTAAAAGAGCTAATTGCTCTTCCTCAGGGTTTCTCAGAAGGTTTGCCCTGCTGACAATTCCCACAAGTTTCCCGTCTTTTAATACGGGTACTCCTGATACCTTTTTACTTTTTAGGAGAGTGTGGACTTCGTCCCTTGAGCCCGGGAGAGTTGCAAAGGCAACGTCTGTCCTCATTATGTCAGAGACTTTCGTGTTTTTTGGCATTGTTTAACTCCCTACTCTTCTTTCTCAGAGTCTCCCTGTACTACAAGCACAGGTACTTTTGAGTTTCTTGTGACCTTTTCTGCTACACTGCCAAGCAGGAATCTGTCTAATCCGGTCTTTCCAAGAGTTCCCAGTACTATCAGGTCAATGTCATTATTGTCCGCAAATTCAATTATCTCGTGGCTTGGATTCCCTTCAAGGGTCACCATTTCAAAAGGAATACCTGCATCCTTAGCCATTTCTCCGACGGACTCGGTTGCAACATTTGCTTCCTGTTCAAGGAGTTCATACATCATTTCCCAGCCGGAATCCATGGGGATAGAAGCAAAAGCTGCAGTATCAACAACATATCCTGCATATAATTTAGCCCCACTCAGTTTTGCAAGTTCAATACTGTGCTGAATTGCTTTCCTGTTTTGTGTGGATCCATCGGTTGCAATAAAAATCTTTTTATACAGAGCACTTGTCATTGTCCCTCTCCTTTGTAAATATGTCCCTATTATATCATCACAGATAGTATGTCATCAGGTCGCCCTCTCCTTACAATTCCACTGATCGGGTCTCTTATACCTGTGAGGTTATTTGAATTACCGTTAATGATCATTATTTTTGCTATATTTCCTTCCAGAATATAGCCGGGCGCATCAAGTCCCAATATTGTTGCACCCATAAGCGTACACATCATAAATACTTGTCTGTCCTCTATACCAAATATTTTTGACAATACCTCCATTTCAGAGAACATATTGGCCGAATTCAGCATTACATTATCGGTTCCAATTGCCACTTTTACCCCCTGATCCAGCATATCTACAATAGGTGCCATCCCTACTCCGGTTATAAAGTTCGATCTTGGACAAACCACTATCGGTATGTCCATATCAGCAACTTTTTTGAGATCATGCTGAGTTGCCTGGGTCATATGTATGAGGATATCCGGGTCAAGGGATAATGCTTTTCCGATGTCACTCCGACTGTGTTCACCTGCATGTATTGCAAAGGTCTTGCCTGTTTTTAACGAGTGCTGCCTTGCGTTTTCCAGTATTTCCATGTCCATGTCATTCGCACCGCTCATTCCAAGCCCGTCTGCATAGTCAAGCAGTGTTTCCAGCTCTTCTGAAATGTCATTTTTCCCTGCATCACTCGCTGGTCGTCCGAAGATCCTGGCATCAAGGTCTGATGATTCAAGTGCTTCTTTTAGTGCAACTATGCCTTTTGTCCCTCCCTCCCTGAAATCTGCAAATGCATATGTGCCGGTGTTGTTCATATCCTCAAGTGAGTTTCTCATCGCTTCTACCATCTTCTTATGTGGTGTCCTGTTCAATATCCGGTGCTTCAGCCCGTGTGGTGGTTGAACTAACTGACTAAGGTCTCTCTCTACAAAATGACCATGCACATTTCCAAGCACAGGGTCTTTGCATACTGAATCTCCGATGTGGGTATGGGCGTTAACAAAACAGGGTGCAATGATTATTCCGGAATCATTCTTTTTTTCGTGAACTTCCTTAATGATGCCATCCTCTATTACAATATAACCTTCAATGACCTCTGCTTCAGGTCCGTATATTATTTTACCCAGAATCGTCTGTTCGCATGGCATAGCAACTTATTTATGGACTTTATTGTTT
Organism: Methanolobus sp. UBA32; assembly: GCA_002507205.1. Taxonomy (GTDB): domain Archaea; phylum Halobacteriota; class Methanosarcinia; order Methanosarcinales; family Methanosarcinaceae; genus Methanolobus. The sequence goes on from DAZF01000058.1 coordinate 32,032, forward strand.
ATAAACTTTTTAAAAGTGCATGGACTTTTCTTCTACAGGCGGACATAAGTCGTGAGTATCAAAAGCAATTCTGCAACAAAACCTGAGAACACAGGGATGGTAAGATTGTCATCTATTTTTTCAAAGCTTGTTTCTACAAACGTGGCAACAAGCGCCATGGCAAATGCAATGCTCCAGTTTGAAAGGAAAGCATAGCCAATGATCAGGTCTACGATGAACTCGGCAGTACATCCTTCCAGGGATTTTCCTCCCCTGAATATTCTTGTCCTGCCAATGCTTTTACCAATAAGTGCTGCACTCATGTCACCGAAGGTGGCCATCAGGATTGCGGCATAGGCAACGTTCTGGCTGAATACGGAGACTGCAACTATGGCGCCAAGCGTGAAATAGACATGTCCTCCGATTGATGTTTCCTCCTTCCGGCGCAGCAGGTAATGTAGTACAGGCAACCTGAAGCCACGGTCAAGTCTCATGTGTTCGATGAGGAGTATGAGGACAAGGTAGACGGTCATGAAATACAGGACTATCTGTTTTCCGAAAAAGGCATAGACAAGCACGATGGCAACAGATGCCAGATGAAGACCCTTGCGCAATATCTCATCAAGGAATGAACTGGGTGCCATGAGTTCTTATTTCATTTTTTTCATATATAAAAGAGTTCAATGTTACATGGGGAGTGGCAGGTGTGTCATAAAGTTCAAAATCAAATCGTATACTTATGATTCCACAATATTTTGAGATGTTTATCCGATTATACATGATTCGCTGTTTGTACATTTAAGTGCCGCTTACTACGCTTTTTTGATGTACGGCTGTCGGTCCGTGGATATTTGCGGGAGAAAATCTATTCCGGAAAATGCATGGATATATAAAGGAGCATGGACTAGTGGAGACTCCAAACACGAAAAAGAGTGAATAAAATGCTTAAAATAAAAGGACATGAAATTGGTTCAGTAGTTGTTAAGGGTGCCAGTAACAGAAGGGCCATACAATTTCAGAATAATATTATTACGATTCTAAGAAAGATCGGTGTTAACGAAAATGACATTGATATCCCTCTTGAGCGCCTTGCAATGAAAAAGGTTAAAGCTTCTGCAACCTGGTGGCTAGGGGACGATAGGATGCATTACAGCCATAATATGCAAAAGAATTACGTAGAAAACCTCTATGTCCTGTCCAGGGTAATTGATATCGAAGCAAACAGGGTTCTTTCAGGGGACATTACAATAGCTGATTTCATTTCAGAGTTCAAAGAGGATAAAGACGTTCATCAGAAACGTCAGGAAGCAAGAGAATTCTTTGGCTGTGACCACGATGAGACCGATTTTACAGTAATCAATGAAAAGTACAAGATGCTGTCAAAAGAGTTGCATCCGGACAAGCCAACCGGAGACCTTGAAAAATTCAAAGAGCTAAACGTTGCACACAAGATACTGAAGAGAGAATTGACATAATCTCACTTCAATCTAATATATTAAAATCCAGATGTGATAGTTTCAATAATTT
>DAZF01000058.1:33562-36083 GCA_002507205.1 Methanolobus sp. UBA32
TCCTGTGAGACGTTCTCATTAAAATCAAGTTGAGCCTGAGTATCTGTGATCTCCGGGTCAGGAGTTGGTCTGAAAAGGTCATCCGGCCTGACCCACATTTCCACAAAATACTCATTTCCGTCATCATACGGAAGGCCGATGAGCTGTTCCAGTCTGAGTGTCAGCTCATCATCCCGGATGTCATTTATCTCAACGAAGTCTTTCAACTCAGGAATGACCATTACCCATGTGTCTCCCCACCATGTGGACACGTTTGAATCGACAGGGTAGCTCTCAGGATACTTAGTCCATGTGACAACAAGTACATATTTTTCTCCTGAAGCTTCAATCCATTGAAGATCAGTGTTAGACTCGATTATCGGGGTCAATTCGGTGTATATCTCATCCTCTTCGGCTATCATTGCATCTTCTATTGCAGCCCTGTATATTTGTTCAAGGTCTGTTACTTCAGCAGGGGATGTGCCTGAATCCTCATGATCAAAAACACATCCTGCAGATAGTATAGCTACCAGAGATATGGATAATATCAACAACAAATTGCTATTTTTCATTATTTGCCCTTTATCTGTCATTTACTGTATTGGCCCGCATTCGTAGGTTCGAGTATCTGACAACTGCTTATTATTCCTATTTTAGCTTAAGAGCGAAGTTGTTCTGCTTTCTGGTAGCATTCGCTTGCTTCATCAGACCTGCCTAGTTCTTTAAGTGTATCTCCTTTTTCTTCCCATGTGTATGCATATTCCGGATTGATCTCTAGTGCTTTATCATAGCATTCTATGGCTTCATCATAGCTGCCAAGTTTGCTAAGTGCATATCCTTTTTCTGCCCATGCGTAAGAATATTCGGAATCGATCTCTATTGCTTTGTCAAAGCATTCTATCGCTTCGTCATATCTCTCCAGTTTGTCAAGTGCGTACCCTTTATCTGCCCATGCGTAGGCAAATTCGGAATCGATTTCTATTGCTTTATCAAAGTATTCTATGGCTTCATCATATCTCTCAAGTTTGTAAAGTGCATATCCTTTCCCTTGCCATGCATAAGCAAATTCCTGATAGAGTTCTATTGCTTCATCATAGGCTTCGATTGCCTCGTCATATTTCCCGAGTTCAATAAGCGCATATCCTTTTCCTTCCCATGGATAAGCATCTCCCTGGTTGAGCTCTATTGCTTTATCGTAGGATTGGATTGCTTCGTCATATCTGCCGAGTTCGATAAGGGTATATCCTTTTCCTTGCCACGCAAAAGCAAATTCCGGATTGAGCTCAATTGCCTTCTCATAGCATTCGAGTGACTCGTTGTTCTTGTTTTCAAGATATGAATAAGATACACCTTTGTTATACCATGGCTCATAATTCTCCGGGTCGGAGTTTATCCTTTTGTCAGAATATTCAATTGCCTTCTCGAAGTATTCTGATGATTCATTATACCTGTAACTATAATACAGGACCATTCCTTTTCCTTCCCATGCTTCATCAAATTCCGGATCGATCTCCATTGCTTTGTCATAGCATGCGTCTGCTTCGTCATACTCATAAAGTTCGAGAAGAGAATCGCCCTTGTAAGTCCATGCATCCCTGTTCTCGGAATCAATCTCTATTACTTTATCATAACATTCTATTGCTTCATCATACCTGTTAAGTGCGTAGAGGGATTCTCCTTTATAGATCTGGGCGTCAGTATAGTATGGATCATCTGCCTGTATGCTATCCGCCGATGCAATTGCTTCTTCATACATGCTTGTCATGTAAAGTTCCCTGGTGTTGGGGACCTGCTGTTCCTCTTCGACGCAGCCGGCAGAAAAACCTGCTATCAGTAAAACGATTAAAATAAATGGTTTTGCTAATTTCATAATGTATCTGTATCTCCTATTCTGCTGTAATGTTGTTCAGTTTGCAGAAATCGATTTTAAGTTTGCACGGACTTAAATAATATATTACTATTTAGTATATTTCCTCTACAAAATTTATTATTGTCTGCCAATAAGCAATTCTGCAAACTAGACAAGGTAGCAATCAGCAAATCACAGCAACGATTTTAGTAAATATCAATAAAAGATCAGAATGGTCCCCACGCACCACAAAATCTATAATCTCAGCCGCAATACCACTTATTACNNCAATTTATACTCACATTTATATGATATTATAGAGAAGTAAACCGCTATATTCAAAAAATTTAAAATGCATGTAAAGGAAATAATTAATTGCTGAAAAACGGATTTAATTATTTCAGGGGGGTTAGAAACATTAAATTATATACTGCAATCGTTTTATTCGTATTTTTGTTAACGAGTACAAGTGTTTTTTCGGCGACATACAATGATTCGGAATATGCTAAGATTGTCAAACAAGATACCGGATTCGAGCCAAATATCATCGAGATACGTGGAAACAGAACAAGCTTGAGTGTAACTCAACTGCAAGATTTTTTCGACCAGACCAGCAATGTAACGTTAAAATATCAGCACCCAAATGACGGATCAGTGATTGGTTATGGATATCATTTTGCATCAGGATATTTT
>DAZF01000060.1 GCA_002507205.1 Methanolobus sp. UBA32
CGTGAACTTGGAAAAGCTATCAAGGGCATGCGTGTTGATGTAGCTCAGAGGTATCTCCAAAATGTTGTAATAATGAAGCAGGCAGTTCCTTTCAAGAGGCACAGTGATGGTTCAGGACACAGAAAAGGTCCAATGGCAAACGGTAGGTACCCTGTGAAGGTCGCTGAGGCCTTCCTGAAAATCTTGGAGAATGCCGGAAACAATGCTGAATACAAGGGACTTGACCCTGAGAACATGTATATTGCGCATGTTGCTTCAAAGCGTGGACGTGTAATCCATGGTATGAGGCCAAGGGCACGTGGACGCGGCAGTCCCAAGAACACAGAGACTGTGAATGTCGAGATTATTTTGAATGAGGTGCGTTAATGGCAATAGAAAAGAAATTCGTTCAGGAAGGCTACGTAAAAGCCTCAATGGATGAATATTTCTCTAAACAGCTCAGCAAAGCAGGCTACGGTGGAATGGAGATCAATCGTACTCCAATGGGTACTCAGATCACTGTGTATGCTGAAAAGCCAGGTATGGTCATTGGTAAGGCTGGTAAGGTCATCCGTAAACTTACACGTGACATCGACAGGATGTACGATATGGATAACCCTCAGATCGATGCTCAGGAAGTAAAAAGACCAGAGCTCAATGCTCAGATGATGGCTTCACGCCTTGCTTCTTCAATTGAAAGAGGCTGGTATTTCAGGAAAGCCGGTCATAATACCATGAGGGCTATTATGAATGCAGGTGCCTTGGGCTGTGAGATAGTTATCTCAGGTAAATTGACAGGTGCAAGATCCAGAGTCGAGAAAATGGTCAATGGATACATAAAGCACGCTGGAAAACCTGTTGATGAAATAGTAGACGAGGGTTTCGCAACAGCTATTAAGAAGCTGGGAACTCTTGGCTGCAAAGTTAGGATCATCCCTCCAGGCGCAGTATTACCTGACGCTTTTGATATTAGAGAGGTCGTAGAGGCTGACGTGGTTGAAGCTGTTGCACCGGAAGCTGCAAAAGCTGACATCACGGAACTTGTAGGCAAGGAATCAGAAGGCGAGGTTGCAGACGAGGAGGAAGTAGTAGAAGTTGCCGACGTCGCAGAAACAGAGGTCACTGAAGAAGCTTCAGCTGAGAAAGTTGAAGACGAATCCTCTGTAGGCGAGGCATCTGTATCTGATGATTCAATCCCTGTAGAAGAGCTCGGAGAAGAACGAAGGCTGGTTGACGATGTATGGCAGCATAAGCATGATAGCTATGATTACTGGCATCCAGTCTCACGTGTTCACAAGGAGGAGAAATAATGGCAATTCTTCGCTTGAACGAGATCAGGGATATGTCCCCGGTAGAAAGGATGGACGAACTCGACAAAATGAGGGATGAACTCATTCGCGAGCGTGCTCTTTCATCTGCTGGCGGAGCTCCTGACAATCCGGGTAGGATTGGCGAACTCAGGAAAACCGTCGCAAGGATAAAGACCATCCAGCGGGAAATGAAGGAGATCTGATTTGGAGATCACTCCTTCTAAACTGGTATTCCATGAACTGATCGGATTGCACGTAACAATAGTAGAAGCTACGAATCCGACCTTGAAAGATATAAGCGGCAAAGTGGTTGACGAAACGAAGAACATGATAATCGTTCAAACAAAGGATGGAATTGAAAAGATGATTCAGAAAAACGGTACATCCTTTGTGTTTCAGATACCGGCCCAATTATCCGGTAAGCATGCCGAGAGGTATGTTAAAGTGAATGGAAACCTTCTGCTCTCACAACCTGAGAACAGAACAAAGAATATAAGAAAAATACACATGAGGTAATAATCATGGTTAAAGATATTGGATTGGATGTCCCAGCTCCTGCAGCTGAATGCGACGATGTGAATTGTCCATTCCACGGAGCACTCCCAGTTCGCGGACAGGTCCTTGTAGGGACTGTTGTTAGCGATAAAATGGACAAGACTGTGGTCATCCAGCGTAAACATGAGATTCTCATTAAGAAATATCAGAGATATGAAAAGAGGCAATCCAAGATCCACGCACACAATCCACCTTGCATTGATGCAAAAGTAGGGGACGTTGTGACCGTGGCAGAATGCAGGCCTCTTAGCAAGACAAAGTCGTTTGTAGTCATTAAGGCGGAGGCACAGGAATGAGAGGAATTAGATCCACCGTTCCCCGTGCACTTAACGCTGGTGCTAAGATTGACTGCGTGGACAATACAGGTGCACGTGTAGTTGAGATTATATCAGTAAAGGGCTACAGAGGTGTTAAGAACAGATATCCAAAGGCTGGTGTTGGTAACATGTGCGTTGTTTCCGTGAAGAAAGGAACTCCGGAAATGCGTAAGCAGATACTTCTCGCAGTAATCGTACGCCAGAAGCAGGAACTTCGTCGTCCTGATGGCCTGAGGGTTTCCTTTGAAGACAATGCAGTTGTCATTGTTGACGCTGATGGTATTCCAAAAGGAACTGACTTTAAAGGTCCTGTTGCAAGAGAAGCCGCTGAAAGATTCCCAAAGATAGGAACAACAGCATCTATTGTTGTGTGAGGTGTGAAAACATGGTATCAAATCAACCAAGAAAACAGAGAAAAGCAAGATATAATGCTCCTCTGCACATCAGACAAAAATACATGGGTGCTCTCCTTTCAAAGGATCTTCGCGAGAAGTACGGTCGTCGCACAGCTAATGTAATTGTTGGTGACACTGTAAAGGTAATGCGCGGAGACCACGCAGGTACCTCTGGAATTGTGGAAGCAATTTCCCTGAAGCACGGAACGATCGTTATAGAAGGCGTAACAGTTTCAAAAGCAGATGGAACTGAGGTTGCAAGACCTGTTTACCCTTCAAATGTAACAATCACAACCCTTGAAATGAAGGACAAACACAGAGCAGAAATTATTAATAACAGGTGATTTTGTGGGCAAACATCAGAAAAGAATATCTGTCCCTAACAGCTGGCAGGTATCAAAGAAATCCAACAAATGGGTCACATCAACAAGACCGGGTCCACATAACAAGCAGCAGAGCATTCCTCTGAGTGTCGTCCTGAGGGATATGCTGGGTATCGTAGACACCCGTGCAGAAGCAAAGCGTATTCTTTCCGAAGGTAAGATACTTGTTGATGGTGTTATCAGAAAGGACATCAGGTTCCCTGTAGGACTTTTAGATGTAATTTCAATCCCTCTTGAGAATGTAGCGTACCGTATGCTGCTGGACCGCAAGGGAAGACTTGAAGTTCATAAGCTGGAAGATTCAAATGCAAACAAGCTTTGCAGGATCAACGATAAGACCATCTTAAAAGGTGGGGCAGTACAGCTCAATCTCAATGACGGTACAAACCTCCTGGGTTCCAATGAATACAAGCCAAAGGATTCACTCATCCTCTCACTGCCTGACAAGAACATTGTCAAGCACATCAAATACGAGGTTGGTAATCTTGCTATGATCATCGGTGGAAGACATACAGGTGAGATTGGTACTATCAAAGAGATCAACACTGTAAGGAGTTCCAAGCACAACACTGTTGCAATATCCGGAGACTATGATTTTGAAACGATCGAAGATTTCGTTGTCATCATAGGTGAGAAGGAACCAGAAATCAGACTAGGTGGTGAGGTCGTTGAGTAATCCAATGAGAACACCTATTGTGGAAAAGGTTGTTGTTCATATGGGTGTCGGAGAAAGTGGCCAGCACCTTGTGGATGCAGAAGGTATTCTTAGTGAGATTACCGGACAGTCCGTTGTCAGGACCTATTCAAAAAGAACTCTTCCGGCATTTGGTATTAAGAAGAACGAACCAATTGGCTGTAAGGTTACTCTAAGGTCTGACAATGCAGAGAAATTTCTTAAATTAGCACTTGATATTGTAGAGAGCAAGCTCAGATCATCCCAATTTGACAAGTACGGGAATGTTGCCTTTGGTATAGAGGAACACACAGACTTCCCGGGCATGAGATATGATCCAAACATCGGTATCTTTGGAATGGATATCAATGTAATTGTCAACCGTCGTGGTTACAGGATCAACAAAAGAAGGATCGTAAAAAGGAAAATCCCTACATCTCACAAGATCACGAAAGAGGATACAATTGCTTTCTTCAAAGACATATACTCCGTGGAGGTAATATAAATGGTTCAAACCACTAAGAGCTTTGGAAGAGGGGCAAGTGAATGTAAGAGATGTGGAAGAAAACAGGGACTTGTAAGAAAATATGATATTTATCTTTGCAGGCACTGCTTCCGTGAGATTGCCCACGATATGGGATTTGAAAAGTATACGTGAGGTGAAAGAAATGGTGTTATTAGATCCGCTTGCTGACGCTTTATCTATGATAAAGA
>DAZF01000005.1:0-20198 GCA_002507205.1 Methanolobus sp. UBA32
GTGGTATTTGAAACGATTGTAGAGGATTCTTTTTGTTTCTTGTTAGGAAAACCTTTTTTCTCTCTAAAAAACCGTGTAAATGCAGATTCAAGGTTGACAAGTGAATTTAACAATGATTGTGAGTTTACTTCTTTTAACCATTCGTGTTCTCTTTTCAATTCATGAACCAACATATTCTGTAAATCAAATCTTGACAGATGCTTCTTTTCTGTTTCATAGGCTTTAATTTTGTTTTCTAAAGCCCAATTATATGTAAACCTACATGCACCAATATGTTTCATAAGGGATTCTTTTTGCCCCTTGTTAGGATACAAACGATATTTATAGGCTTTAAGCATCATCAACTACTATAGTTTAACAATATATATAGTTTTTATAAAATCATAAGAACATCTAAATGTCACTTTGTAGATAGTACGCCTTTCATCTTCCACCTTACGGAAGGAGATTTCTCGGCTTAGAAGTTAAATAGTCAGCAAACATATTATGGATTATGGAAGAAAGTGCACGAAACAGGCAAAAGATAGTCCCTGATACGAGTGCTGTCATCGATGGTATCCTTTCAGGAAGGATACGTGATGACGGACTGAGGGACGTTGATATCCATGTCCCGGAAGCTGTGGTGGCTGAACTGGAAGCCCAGGCCAACAGGGGACTTGAGATTGGATACAGAGGCCTTGAAGAGATACAGGAACTTCAGCGATACGCATTGAAGGGTAACATCAGATTATTTTTTACCGGACCCAGACCAAACCTTGATCAGGTAAAGCTTGCCAAGGGCGGCGAAATAGATGCACTGATAAGGGAGACTGCAGAGAATCTTGAAGCGAAATTCGTCACTGGTGACAGGGTGCAGTCACTTGTCGGAAAAGCAAAGGGACTTGATGTTGATTTTGTTAAGCCTCCTTTTGAGGAATTCGGACCGTTGCTTGTTGATCAGTTTTTCACGCCTGACACAATGTCAGTTCACCTGAAACATAAGGTATGTCCAATGGCAAAGAGAGGATCCATTGCAAATGTGAAATATGTGAAGATAAGAAATGAGCCATGCACATACCAGGAACTGAAAGTAATATCCAGGGAACTGCTGGAAAGGGCACGCGCTGACCAGGAGTCATTTACGGAGATGTCCTTTAGCGGTGCTTCAGTACTCCAGATAAGGAATATGAGGGTCGCCATATCCAACCCTCCGTTCTCCGACGATGTGGAGATAACCATTGTCCGTCCGATAGCGTCGGTGTCACTGGAAGAGTACCGCCTGAGCGATATGCTGAAGGAAAGGATACGCACGCAGAGAGGAATACTCATTGCAGGACCACCCGGAGCAGGAAAATCCACTTTTGCAGCAGGTGTCGCTATTTATCTTAACGACGGCGGATTTGTTGTCAAGACCATGGAATCACCCCGTGACCTGCAGGTTCCACAGGAAATCACCCAGTACGCACCACTTGACGGCAGCCTTGAGAATACTGCAGATGTACTCCTCCTTGTGCGTCCGGACTATACTATATATGACGAAGTACGCAAGACCAGGGACTTTGAGATCTTTGCGGACATGAGACTTGCAGGCGTGGGCATGATCGGAGTTGTGCATGCAAACCGTGCGGTTGATGCCATCCAGAGGCTTATCGGCAGGGTAGAGCTTGGTGTGATACCCCAGGTCGTGGATACTGTGATATTCATCGACAAGGGAGAGATCGCAAAGGTGCAGGTGCTTGAATTCACGGTGAAGGTTCCGGCAGGCATGATGGAAGCCGACCTTGCCAGACCTGTTATACTTATTTCCGACCTTGAGACAGGCAAGAACGAATTCGAGATATACACCTACGGAGAGCAGGTAGTTGTTATGCCCCTTGGTGGCGAGCAGAAGAGGAACCCGGCCTGGAAGTTTGCAGAGGAAGAGGTGAAGCAAGTCATCGGCAACTATGCAAACGGCCCTATTGAGGCGGAAATGGTCTCAGACACCCGCGCTATGGTGCGTGTGGGAGACAAGGACATGCCCAGAGTAATAGGTAAGAGCGGTAAAACCATCGACGATATTGAGAAGATACTTGGCATCCATATCGACGTACGTAAGTTCGAACCCGGAGAGGAACGTAAATATCAGGAGACCGGGGAGCGCAAACCACGGGAGAATAAGGAATACCACCCCATCATCGAACGCACAAGAAAACATATTATCTTCAATGTTCCCGAGGTATCAGGCCGTGATGTGGAAGTCTATGCAGGTGAAGGATTCCTGTTCTCAGCAACTGTCAGCAGACATGGTGAGATCAAGGTAAGGTCGAATTCAGATGTAGCCTTTGATATTTTTGAGGCTATGCAAGAGGGCGAGGTCATCCGGGTGAAGGAAGTCTGATAAGATAATAGTTACATGGGTTGTGATGCATTCCCTGCATCCCCATCTTCTTTTTTTCAAACGTTGTCTTAAAGAATATATCAAAATGTTTTTATATTTCTGAATTGTTAATTTATAGTTGAATGGAAATAGACATAAAACGTGGTTATGAGATACTTCCAAACAACAATGTCGTTTTCGGGATCAGAATCACTAATAATACTAATCTTGTCATTTCTGATGTACAGGTTATCCTTGATTATAATGAATCACTTTTCAAGTTGCAGAAAGACAGGATTCTGAAACTGGGAAACATACCCCCGAGCACAGCCCTGACTGCTAAATTCACCCTGAAGCCTACAGGACGCATACACAGCGAAAAAATCGAAGCAAGCATAATCTACCGTGACCCAAAATGGGAAAAACACATTGTTGATATGCGACCAAAGGAAGTACAGCAATCCAATACCCATTCAACCCGGATTTCAGAAATTGACCAGAGCAATAATGATGGTATAGCTGTCAAAAAAGATGGAGCTGTTGCTGGCAAAAATAATCAAAGCCTGCAAGATGAAGATGTTGCAAGAATGTATGATAGATATCTAAAAGAAATCGAAAGCAAACGAAACGAGACTGAAGAGAAAAGCGAAGTTGGTATCATTCCGTATTCCCATAATCCGCGTCCCTCTGACAAAAAACTTAGTATTCTTCGCAGCACAGCCCCACCACGTAAAAAAGAAGAAACTAATTTGGAAGGATATAAAAAAAGCAAGAAGAAAGTTCTCAGACAGATGTTGTTCATCATGATTTTTTTTATTGTTGCAGGTTCCTTAATGCAAGCCCCCATAATTAAAGAAAATATAGGTGGCAAGTATGGAATAGGGGGAACAAATTCCAATGAAACGGAATTGATAGTGACCAATTTTCTCAATGCAGTGAATGATAGTCAGTTCAGTATTGCTTTTAGTATGTATCAGGGAGAAGATGTTCTTGTTCCCGCAAGTATTCAAATGCTGTTCAGTAACGGAGGAATTGAACCGGATAGCATCAAGCAGATAGATATTGTGTCAAATGAAACCGAAGACGATACAGCGGTCATATCAGTAAACTGTACTGTAGCCAGTTTTAATATTCTTGGAAAAGAAATTGGCATTTCAGTTATACCGGTCTATTTTCAGCTACATGATATTGAGCAGGGTTGGACAGTAACAAATGTTTCATTTATCCAGCCGTTTGATATTGAATCCAGTAAAGCAGCAGAAGTGATTCAGCATTAACGAGCTTCCAAGCTCCTGATCAGAATAAACACAATCAGATATAACAAATTCGGATTTATTAAGTACTTCGTCCTGTGGGGGTAAAGGAAGCAGCCACCTGTATCCTTGAAGTATCCTGAACAGCTCTTGTGATAAGAGGTGACCACAAAAAAATACGATTCGAATGTGGGCATGCAAGAGGGCGAGGTCATACGGGTGAAGGAGGAATGAAGGCTTGTAACATGCCCTCCAATTTAGATTTTATTCAGTAATTCGTGAGATGGTGCAGGAAGAGTTAGTGATGTGTGGTTAGATATTCTGCGACATATCTGGCAAATTCATCGAAGTCATCCAGTCTTTCGGTCAGGAACGTATACAGAATATCGAGGTCTACTTCTTCGTACATGTGAACAAGGATATTTCTAAAACCTGCTGCCTGAGCGAATTCTTCTGCAAATTCACCAGGAATGATTCTGTTTTTGCCAAGTATCAGGAACACACTTCTGTACATCTCAGGCCTTTCAAATCCTTCTCTTGATATTATTATTTCACCAATGTCTATTGCACTTTCGATGGCAAGCTGAAAATTGCGCTCAACAGCGCTGCGAAGTTCGTAATTGTTCTCCAGCTCGCTGCTCCCGGCATCTACGGACTTCAGATAACTGACACATCTCTGCATGAAACTCAGTTTCCGGAGTATCTTATCATCATCACGCATTCAAGCCAGCCCCTGTTCCATAATCCTTTTGAGGAGATTTTGATTCAGGCGGTCCTCATAGTATTTCCAGTCCAGATACGTTGACATGATGCGATGCTCCACATCCACCCTCAGGCTGTGGTCCCTTGCATGGATGAGGACGTTTGGTTTTATTATCTCAAAACTAAGCACGGGTGATGTATCATTGATTATCAGAAGGTCAATACTGTCGCTTTGGAGTAAAGTTGCGAGACTGCCTATCAGTTCGATGCGTTTATGGTTTCTCTGTGCTTTTGTCAGCGATCCTGACAAATAGACACCTATATCGATATCACTCAGGATGCCAGCTTTCCCCTCTGCCATGGACCCGAAAAGGTAGGCAAGCTCAACGTATTCCTCATTCTGAAAGAACTCTTTGAGGAGAGGGATGAGTTGTTCTTTTTCGTAGACTTGGATGCTCGTGTTCATGGATATCGGAGAGGAATGTTTTCTAAATTTTTCTATGTGTTTATAAGTAATAAAGGTTGAGTGATTGTCCCTTTTTCACAGGTGAACACAAAAATACCATCAGAATATGGTCACCCATCCAAACCAGAATAACATCGCAACCAGGCAACTAATTCTGTTGCTTTTAAGCCTTTTTCAACACTACAATTTTATCAGGAAAACGTTTTGGCCTGTCCACAACCACAAACCCCGCATCACTTGCGATTCTGATGGTTTCTTCAAATGCCTTTTTTGAAACGTGCAGCGGCGGTTCTGCCATGTAGACCTGCCCATCTTTTTTAAGTAGCGATTCCAGTTCCCTGAAAAATGCTTCTTTATCCACTACCTCATGAACCATATAGAAAAGGAAAACAAAGTCAAAGTTCCCGGACACCCCTATCCTGTCTTCATCACACCTGTGCAGCACGATATTCTGACCAGCACCCGACCTCCTGATCTTTTCCCTTACCTTCGCAAGCATACCTTCCTGTAAGTCTACAGCCACCACCCGCCCGCTCTTCCCGACCATGTGGGCTATGTCAAACGTGAAAAATCCCGGACCGCACCCAACTTCCAGCACGTCCATCCCATCCCTTATATAGGGTGCGAGGATTTTCTGGGGGTTCTGCAGCAATCTGCGAAATTTGCTGTCAAGTCTGCCGGAGCGTTCTACGGGGCAGATGTGGGTGATATTGGAGGTCATTACGACTCTGTCCTTTCGATTCTGACTACTATAAGTATAGAAGTTGTATTCTGAGGTTAAATATCCCTGTCTTTACCACAGGTGGCTACAAAAGTGCTATTGGGATATGGTCACCCATTTGTGACACTTCACGAATTTATAATAACTGATATGATGTGTTAAGCAAGGAAAGATATTATCTTTTTCCACAGAGGTTCTAGATTTTTTTCTTTGGTTTCACATTCCCAGATAACCAAATAATTCCAACCACTATCCTCCAACTTCAAATAATTTTCTGAGTCCCGGATTACATTAGCTTCTATTTTTTGCTTCCAGAAATCAGTATTTGATTTTGGCCACGTGAAATACTTGCATTCGTGCCTGTGCCAGAAGCATCCATTTATGAAAATTGCTTTTTTACGACCGCGAAAAACAATATCCGGTTTACCTGGTAAATCACGTGTATGAAGACGATAGCGATAGCCATTTTGCCATAGCCACTTTCGAACAATCATTTCCGGTTTTGTGTCTTTTCCTTTTATACGTGCCATATTGTAACTGCGTTTTTCAGGAGAGTGTACATCAACCATTATTTCGCCTTAGCATAAACTGTTTTATTGAAATCGTAAATCAGATAATTTGTGCCTAAATAGCATATGAAAACATAATATATTAGAATTTTGAGAACAGATGTTTAAACCTGTGTTGACAAGCTTTGTAAGTAACAACTGAACATCGATGAAGATGTTAAACTGATGATTAAAAACTATTTTTTAACAAGATTCTAAGAAAAACAGAGTCATACATCTGTATTGATTTTATGAAATACCCCTAGACAAAATATATTTATGATGAATTGCATTCTAGTAAACATAATACAAATTTTAATTCAACCTAAATATTAGCACTGATTGTGACTGAGACAGAATGTAGATACCGGATATAATCTTGCACGAATGTTAACATGAAAACTAAAGTAGACTATTCTGAAGTGGAAACCACAACTGCAGAACCAGATGCAAGCTCGATGATTGAGACATTCAGAGCTATAGGTTACTCAGTAGAAACGGCAGTTGCAGATATTGTAGATAACTCAATAACTGCCAATGCCAAAAATATTTGGATAGACTATCAATGGAAAGGAGAAAACACCGTATTGTCAATTCTTGACGATGGCAATGGAATGAACGATGAAGAATTAATTCAAGCTATGCGTCCTGGTAGTAAAAATCCTTTAGATACAAGAGATAAGAACGATTTAGGAAGATATGGTTTAGGACTAAAAACAGCTTCCTTCTCTCAAACACGAAAATTTTCAGTTTTTTCAAAAACAATCGACTCTGAGCCTTGTCTATGGAGTTGGGATTTGGATTTTGTAAATAAATCAAAATCATGGAACCTGATTAAATATTGTCCTGAAGAAAAAGTGTATATTGAAAAAATAAACCAAGTAAACTCTGGAACGTGTGTGACATGGTGGGAATTAGATAGACTTACTAAAGGCGCTAAAGAAGACAGTGAGAATTCAAAAAATAAATTTATGGAAGCAATGGAAAATGTTAAAGTGCATCTTTCGATGGTCTTTCACAGATTTATAGATGAAGGAATAAACATTTACTTCCAGAATCGAAAATTAAAACCATGGGACCCTTTCATGATAGGTGCTAAAGGTTTGCAAGTAAAACCGGAAGTTAAGTTTAAAGATTGTGAAGCAAGTATCAAAGGATTTGTTTTACCCCATAGATCAAAACTTTCACCTGAAGGCTACGATCATGGAAAAGGTCCAAAAGGTAACTGGACTGCGCATCAAGGATTTTATGTTTATCGTAACAAACGATTGCTTGTTGCAGGAGACTGGCTTGGCCTGTTCAAAAAAGAAGTCCACTATGATTTGTGCCGGATAAAAATTGATCTTACAAACAATGTTGATGAAGATTGGCAGATAGATATTAAAAAATCGATTGCAAGACCACCGTTAAAATATAGAGAACAAATAATATCTGTTGCAAAAGAAGTTCGTACTCAAGCTCTTGAAGTTTACCGAAACAAAGGAAAAATATTGAAACGAAAATTGTCAAAAGATGAATATTTTCCTTTTTGGGAAGAGAGAGTCAGACATGGAAAAAGGTTTTACAAAATAAATCGACAGCATCCATTATTAACTGAATTATTCTCAAAATCAGATGGCATTAGCAAAGAAATAGAACACGTTTTGCAATTCATCGAAGAAACTGTACCGGTTCCTCTGATTACACTTCAGGAGAATGAAAACAATACTCCACATGGGCAGCCCTTTGAAGGCAGGAATGATGACACTGTCAAAGATACCATGAAAGCCATGTATCAGAGTCTAATTTCAAAAGGGAAATGCTCCGACATGGCGAAAGCATTGATTTTGAATATTGAGCCTTTTAATTTTTATCCTCATTTTTTAGAACAGCTGGATGCCTGAAAATGTACAAAAAAGCAATTAGAACAATTAGAACTCTCTTACCTGAATCCGAATCTATTACCCGTGAAGAAGTTGAAAAAGCGGTTGATTTAATATTAGCAATGGACATCTATGAAAATCTAGATAAAGAAAAACTAATTCGGGAAATAGAAGCAATCTATCGTATTAGACAAGACCAATACCAAATAATTGAGAGGGACGACAGGAGAAATCCATGGCTCTACGATAAAAAATCACAGATTGATTTTGAAAAGGGTTTTTGGGGAAGATATAGAGAATATTTAAGTGACGAAAAAAACTTTGCACCAGATACAATCAACAAACTAGATCACCTAACTGACAAAATACTTGATAGTTTATTTGATCCAACAAAAAACATTCAAATTGATAAAAAAGGACTTGTTGTAGGACAAGTGCAATCGGGGAAAACTTCGAATTATACAGGATTGATATGTAAAGCTGCTGATTCAGGTTTTAGGTTAATAATTGTATTAGCAGGCATTCATAATAACCTCAGAAGTCAAACACAACTAAGATTGGATGAAGGTTTTCTTGGATTTGACACACAGCACGCAAGAGCATTTGATAGAAATAATATCCATATAGGAGTAGGACGTTTAGGTCATCCTCTGGTTGCCCATTCTTTAACTTCAAGTCTTGACCAAGGAGACTTTACAAAAGGTGCTGCAGATGCACTTGGATTGAATTTTAACACTAGCGAACCAATCATTGCTGTAATTAAGAAAAACCCACATGTCCTAAAAAGAATTCATAAATGGCTATCTGCACAAACAACCGAGAACACTGAGATTGGAAAAATAATAAGGGATAAAGCTTTACTTTTGATTGATGATGAAGCAGACAATGCTTCAATTAATATATCAAATGACCCTGATAAGAGAAGTACAATCAATAACTGGATTACTAAAATATTAAGCTTGTTTGGTAAAAATGCGTATGTTGGATATACAGCAACACCATTTGCAAATATATTCATACCATTAGAAGAAGATAATTTATTTCCAAGGGATTTTATAATCAACATCCCCGCACCTTCTAATCATATTGGACCGGACAAAGTGTTTGGGTTTAATTTTGTCGAAAATGAACAAGAATCTGAAACAACTTTACCGATTGTAAGCCGCATTGAGGACTATGATTCATTTGTTCCAGACAAACATAAAAATTATGATCAATTGCCAAGTGAACTCCCAAATTCATTGAAGCTTGCAATTCGATGTTTTATAATTACTTGTGCAATTCGAAGGCTTAGAGGAGATACTAAAGCACATAATTCCATGCTCATCCACGTATCACGCTTTGTTAGGTGGCAGAATCATATTACTCAATTGGTTGAAAATCAGTTTGACTATTATAGAAGAGGAATCGATCAGAATGATCCTACCATCATTGGAGATTTTAGAAACACATTTGAAACTGATGTAGACGGCTACAATTCTTATGTTACAATTTCTAATCAGATTCGTAACTCAAAATTAAGTTCAATTGATTCCCAAATTCAAACCCATGAATGGAAAGATGTTTTAGCTCATCTAAATGATGCTTCTTCAAGAATTAATGTAAAAGCGATTCATGGTGGATCAGGAGAATCACTTGACTACTATGAACACAAAAATGGATACTCAGTTATTGCTATTGGGGGAAACAAGTTATCAAGAGGTTTGACACTTGAAGGATTATCAGTCAGTTATTATTTAAGAGCCTCGAGAATGTACGACACATTAATGCAAATGGGTCGCTGGTTTGGGTATAGGAATGGTTATGTTGATATTTGCCGTTTGTTTACAAGTAGAGAACTAAATGAATGGTTCTGCCATATAACTCGTGCTTCTGAAGAATTGCGAGAAGACTTTGATTATATGTCAAATATTGCCGGGGCATCTCCTGAACAATATGCTTTGAAAGTCCGTACTCATCCTGGAGTTTTGCAAATTTCTGCAACAAATAAACTACGTTCTGCAACTAATATACAAGTTTCATGGGCTGGTAGGTTAGTTGAACTGTACGAATTCAAAAAAGACATTGACATTATAAAAAAGAACTTAACTACTACTCGAAATTTCATATCAAAACTATCTCCAAATTTCATATTAAAAGAAAAAGCTTATTTGTGGTTAGACATTCCTGCTCTAGATATTATTTCCTTTTTAGAAGGATTTCAGTCTATCGAAAATTTGAAGGCATACAATCCTCAAAATTTGGCCCGATTTATAAGTAAACAATTGCCAAATAAAGAATTTACTCAATGGAGGGTCGCATTAATGTCAAAAAATGGAGCATCTCATTTCACAGATTTTGAAATATCAGGCTCTATTTATAATATCGGTCAGTGGAAAAGAACTCAAGATACCAGTAATTCCAATAGCGATGTCTATTACATCAGAAAGTCTCATATAATCAGTCCAAAAGATGAAATGCTAGATTTAACAGATCAAGAATATGAAGAAGCAATGCAATTGACTCGTGAACAAAGGAAAAAAAGCAAGAAAAATGGAGATCCGGCATATCCAAGTGGAGAAATCATTAGAAACAAAATAAGAGATCCAGCGAAGCCTTTGCTATTAATTTATTTGTTAGATCCCGAAGAAAGTGAAACTGAAATGCCTGAAAACTGTGAGCCATTCATAGGATATGCAATCAGTTTCCCTAAAAGCGAATATGATGTTGCTGAATCTTACGCTGTCAATGAAGAACTACTTGATAGATTCAATATAGAAGATGATTTTGATGACTATGACGAAAACGAAGATTAATACGATTTGGGAAGAACTTGAAAAAGATAAATCATTTAAAAGTGGCTTGCTATATAAACGCTATTCTGCAAAAGTAAAACCTGATATTTATGTAGCACTTAAAGCCCCGGAAAATTTGCGTTGTATTGCGGTTAATATCAGTTCGTCTTCAAAAATAAACATTGACAAATTAAATGAGTTTAAAGATATAAAGCTCGAACTAATGCATGATGAGAAAAGTCCAAACAAACAATTTTTTCTCATCTTGTTATTGAACTCACAGCACAAAGATGTCTTTTCAACCTTGTGTCAGGATTTAATGTGTGGCGTTTCAGAAATATATGAAGAGAGTATATTAATCGACACACTTTATGAACGTCTGTTTAAGTGGACATTGTTATTTGAAAAACTTGGAACACAAGGCTTATCGGAAAGTTCACAAAGAGGATTATTTGGAGAATTGTATTTTCTCCGAAAATATCTTTCAAAATATACAGATTACGCGAATTGTGTAGATTCCTGGGTGGGACCGGAGAATGCAATTCAGGATTTTCAGTATTCAGACTGGGCAGTCGAAGTAAAAACAACACATGGGAACAATCATCAAAAAATCCATATCAGCAGTGAGAGACAATTGGATGATTCCATTGTTCCAAATCTTTTTCTGTACCATTTGTCTATTGACATTCGGAAAGAGCATGGAGAAACATTAAATTCAATAATCCAAGACATTCTTGATGTTCTGACCAAAGACACAATTGCCACACATATCTTTAAATTAAAACTGCTGAATGCAGGTTATTTTGAAAGGCACAGTACCCTCTATGATGATATGGGATACAAAATACGGCAAGAAAATATATACACAATCATCGGAGATTTTCCAAGGATTACAGAAAAACAAATCCTAACCGGAGTGGGTGACGTAAAGTATTCCATCGTACTATCAGAATCGGAATCATGGAGAATCGGTGAATCTGATATTTTCAATCATATTTCTTAAGGTTGGTTTCAATGTTTGAAAATAAAGAACTACAGAATTTCTACATCGATCAGCAAGAGGAAATAAAATCTACTCTAGTATCAGATGAGGAAGGGACAACCCCGGAACAGATTTTTACAGAAATGACCCTTTCTTTACTGGCTGATGCTGGTGAAACTGAAAACTACAGAGTCAGCTATGATGAAAAAGTCAACAAGAGAGGAATTGAACATAAAATTAATGCATATTCACTTTATGAGAATTATGAAACACTTGACTTGTTTATCACACTTTATTTTGATAGTGATAATATTCAATCCGTCACAAAAAAAGATGTAGATAGATCAACAGAGAGATTATCTAAATTTTTTAAAAATGCTATACTTAATGACTATATTGATAAAATAGAAGAATCATCCCAAATTTTCGACTTATCTCATACTTTAGCAAATGTGAATGAAGTAAAAGAGCTATTAACACGAGTAAATATATTTGTTCTGACAAACGGACAAGTAAAATCAGATATCAAGTTTTCAGACACTGTTGATAAGTATCCTGTCTTTTACCGAGTAATTGATCTGGATTACATATTTAATATTTCTGAAAAATCAAGGGTACCGATTGAGATTGAATTTGCTGACAGTGGATTTCAATTACCCTGCATAGTAAACGACAATGAAAATGATGATTATCAATCTTATCTGGCAATTATACCAGGAGATGCTCTAATTGATATATACGAACAATATGGTCCACGTTTACTGGAACAAAATGTTCGTTCATTTCTCCAATTTACAGGAAAGTATAATAAAGGCATACGCAACACAATATTAAATGAACCGCATATGTTTTTAGCTTTCAACAATGGAATAGCCGCTACTGCAGAAGAAATAGAATTGTACAATCTTCCAAACAATAAAGGAAAAGCAATTGCTCACGTTAAAGACTTTCAAATAGTAAATGGCGGACAAACAACTGCATCAATATATCATACATGGAAACAAAATAAATCGATTGACACTTCAAAGATATTTGTTCAACTAAAAATTACAATAGTCAAAAATAGAGACAATTTTGGAGAGATAATTGGAAAAATTGCAGAATACGCAAATACACAAAATAAAGTATCTGCTGCAGACCTAAGCGCAAACAGAGAAAACCACATCGTACTTGAAAATCTTTCAAGGACTATTTGGGCTCCCCCTGCAAAAGATCAGGTTCAACAAACACGTTGGTTTTTTGAAAGAGCCAGAGGACAATATAAAAATGCAAGATTAAGAGAAGGGTTTACAGTTTCAAGAAAAAAAGCATTTGACATTAAAAATCCAAAAAGCCAAGTATTGACAAAAGAAAATATTGCAAAGTATATTAATACGTGGAAAGAAGTTTATAAAGGAAGTAAGCTTGTTATTGGGCCCCATATTGTAGTGAGGGGAAACCAAAAAAATTATTCTCATTTCTTAAATTACAACTATAAAGAAGTACCTGATAGCATTTTTTTTGAAGATACTGTTGCAAAAGCAATCTTGTTCAAGGCTTCTGAAAAAATATATGGAGTTAAACCAAATTCAATTGGCGATATGCGATACATAACAGTTCCGTACTCTATTGGATGGCTTGGATTCAAACTAGGATATAAGCTTGATTTATATAAAATCTGGAAAAATCAAGAATCAAGTGATAATCTGAAATCCACACTCCGGGAAATTATGATTAACCTAGAACAATTTATAAAAGATAATGCACCAGGATCATTATATGGAGAATGGGCAAAAAAAGAAGAATGCTGGAACAAAGTCAAACAACAAGATTTTATCATCGATCTTAGTGTCTTGAAAGATGATTTGGAAAATGAAAGAACATCTAAGCGTAAAAATATAAGTGAAAAAGATATTGAAGACTCATTAATTCAAAGCGAGATTGAACTTATAAAATCAATCCCCTTAAGCAAGTGGAATCAAATAAGTAAAATAGGATATTTCATAGAAGGGCTTACTCCGGTTTTGAAAAGTAGAGTAATCAATATTATGTCTGCATTAAAAATGAATAAGTCATTATCTGAAAAGCAAAGAAAAGATGCTATTACTATAATTGATATAATCGTTCATAAAGCTCCTGATTTTTTTGATGAGGATGAGCAAAACAACAAACAAATAAGAACTAGTAATACTACGGATAGTAGCGGATCAGCAGAAATAACACCTTCTTTATTGATGAAAATGGTTGAGTGGGATACAAAAGCAAGAGTCCTTTCTCATAAAGAACTGCTTTACATATCAGAGTTTACATATGGAAGCAAAAAACTTAATTCATTCCATAAACACAATGTATCAAGGCATTTGCAAACTTTGATTAAAGCTGGGTTTGAAGCGGACTAGAATAAAACCATTATAATTAGAACTTACTTATAAAGTAATAATCTGCTAACACCAAGCATCTTTTAATTTTTCTGCGATTTTTTGAGATAATAATACAGGTACTGCATTACCTATTTGCTTATACGCAGCAGTACGCCCAGGTTTACCAGAGACACTTTCAAAAAAATAATCATCCGGGAAAGTTTGCAGGCGAGCTGCTTCTCTTGGAGTAAGTGATCTGTTTTGTTTGATGTCAGGGTGAATATAATGATGGCCGTCTTTGCATATATGTGCCACAACAGTGTGAGATGATTCCATGTCTGCAGCGACTACTTTAAAACGGTCCAGAAAAGAAGATCGATTATTATGCGTTTTTAATGAGTCAGGTAAGTCATTGTAATCTAAGCGATCACATTTTTTATTCCATTTTTGGACAGCAATCCGATATATTTCAAGATCCTGATCTGTATTTGGTCGTGCCTGGTGTAATGTAACCTCTAAACTACCATTCCGTATCCCTGAGTCATAAAGATAGGTACCATCATATTTTTCTAACTTACAAGGAAATAAGGACCCACCTCCTGCATTTAATTTTGGCAGATCTTCAAAAAGTTCACTTACACTTACATTGGGATTCCAGACACTTAATTCAGGATAAAAATCCCTTTCTTTTCCTCTTTTACCAACCAAAATTATACGTTTTCTTTTCTGAAGTACACCATAATCATCTGCTGCAAGAACTCTGTATTCTGTTTCATATCCTGCATCTCGGAAAAGATCCTGCATCATATCAAAATACAAAGTTCCTTCCGGGGACTTTGCAGATAGCAGACCAGTTACATTTTCAAATACAAAATAACGGGGTTTGTATTTTTTTAAGAATTCTGCATAGTAGACAAAAAGATAATTTCTCTTGTCACCCTTCATTTGGTTAGAATCACGCGCCCTTCCTACAAGTGAATAAGCCTGACAAGGAGGACCACCGATGACAAGATCAAGTGACTGACCATCTAATAACTCATCGATCTCAGAGAAAATAACAGGCAATGAATCTTCGCTTATCTCTGAATTAATTACTGAACTTATTAGTGATTCAGGAACTGAATCATATAATTGAGAACGGCTTATTTTTCCACGGAGATAATTGTCATAGATTTCAATTTCACCATGCTTTTTAAGCCAATGATATGCTGCCCTTGTCTTCAAAGTATAACAGGCTGCAACATCCATTTCAACGTGTGCAATTGGAGAGTAACCTGCCCTGATGAATCCTTCAGACAAACCGCCCGCACCAGCGAATAAATCCAAGAATGTAATAGGTTTACTCACGTTACTAATCTCCAATAAATAGAATTTATAGGAATACTCCTAATTTGTGCCTCAATTAAAGCCAGACAAACTAACGAATCACCATATTATATAATCACTCAAATTAAATATAAATAGATTGCTGGCACTTAAATTTAACTTTTAAGACATGATTTCCTGGATAGTATAAATAAGTAATTAGCAATGGAACAAGATTTACTAAATTCATAACATAACCCCAATCCTAATATACACTTCCAAACAATTTACACCACAAGGAGAATCTCATCATGAAAGTATCGATCATAGGTTCAGGCTATGTCGGGTCGGTTTCAGCTGCTTGCTTTGCTGAACTTGGGCACGAGGTCATCTGTATTGACATTGACGAAGAGAAGGTAAAGCAGATCA
Source organism: Methanolobus sp. UBA32 (assembly GCA_002507205.1). Classification (GTDB taxonomy): domain Archaea; phylum Halobacteriota; class Methanosarcinia; order Methanosarcinales; family Methanosarcinaceae; genus Methanolobus. The sequence continues at coordinate 15,720 of DAZF01000005.1, forward strand.
ATGCAGGAATTGCACCTATCTGGGAGGAGGGGCTGGATGAGCTGATGCAGAAGCATACACAGAAGACGCTCATTGCCACATCGGATTATGATTATGCTGTGCAGAATTCCGATGCCTCGTTTATCTGCGTGGGGACACCATCGGGAGAGGACGGGAGCATTGACCTCTCCATTGTGAAGGCTGCGAGTGCCAGCCTTGGAAGGGCGATTGCGAAGAAAGATCACTATCATGTTGTTGTTGTCAAGAGTACCGTGGTACCTGAGACAACTGAGAAAGTGGTGCTGCCGCTCGTTGAAGAGTACTCCGGCAAGAAGGCAGGAAAGGATTTCGGGATTGCCATGAACCCGGAGTTTTTGAGAGAAGGCAAGGCTGTCTATGATTTCATGCACCCTGACAAGATCGTGGTGGGTGCGATAGATGAGAGGTCATTCTTTGTAGTGTCCGAACTCTACCGCAAGCTGGATTGTCCGGTCACTCACAGCAATCCCAGGACAGCCGAGATGATCAAATACGTCAACAACTCATTCCTGGCAACCAAGATATCCTTTGCAAACGAAGTCGGTAACATCTGCAAACAGCTTGGCATCGACACCTACGAGGTCATGGATGCCGTGGGCACAGACTTCAGGATAGAGCGCCAGTTCCTCAACTGCGGTGCCGGATTCGGAGGCTCGTGTTTCCCCAAGGATGTCAAGGCCCTCATAGGAAAGGCAAAGGACATCGGCTACGAACCACAGCTACTGAGATCAGTGGTGGGTGTTAATGACAAACAGCCCCTGAAGATGGTGGAACTGCTCCAGAAGAAGCTCGGTGATCTAAAGAACAGGAGAATAGCCGTACTTGGACTGGCATTCAAGAACGACACCGATGATATCAGGGAATCCCGCTCCATTCCTGTGATCGCTGAACTGCTGCGTCTTGGTGCTGACATAGCCGCATACGACCCCATGGCTGAGGAAAGCATGAAACATATCTTCCACGATGTGACATACTGCAAAAGCGCAGCACAGGCACTGGAAGAAGCGGAAGGCTGCCTCATCATGACAGAATGGACCGAGTTCAGGAAACTGGACAAAGAGTTCGATGCCATGGCCAACAGAGTTGTTATAGACGGCAGGCACCTCATCGATCCAAAGGACATCAGCACCGATATTGACTATGAAGGTCTCTGCTGGTAAGCAGGATAGAGCTATGAACGGGACATTCACCCTCGCAACAGGAGAACGAAAGACGATCAAAAGCAGTCTCTTCGGAACATCCCAGGACATGATGTACTGCGGGATGTCCTCGGAGAGCACTTTCTCTATCGGACTCCTTTTTTCAAAGGGCTATCAGGGACATGCCCTGAACTTCTATTTTCCCAGGAAATCCTCCTATATTATACTGGACAAACGAAAGTACTACATTGTTGATGTGAAACCTGAGACCATAACTCTCCAATTATCTGAGTGAAAATCGAAGGATTTTAATACATCCTGTAAAAAATGACAGGTCAGTTGGTGGACAGACCTGATGAAAAACGACAAGCAGATAAAAGAAGACATCAACGGCAGGTTACATTCTCTTGACCAGACCGTTCGAAGCGTGGAAAAACGATTGCGTGCAGTGGAACGCAGACTCTCTGTTGATGTTCCTCTGGAAGATGTGATCCCGGAATATGAGACTGATTTTGAAGAGGCTCTTGAGCATACAAGAGAAGAGATAGCTTCCATTCATACTGATATCGATGAACTGAAACAGGGCAGTTTCCAGAATCAGGACTATGAAACAAGATTGCAGGAACTGGACTCCGAACTTGGTGTCCTTAACTCACACATAACAGAGCTTCGGGAAGAAAACTCAAAACTCTCGGAACAGCTGGAGCAGGAAAAACAGCAGAACCATGAATCGATCAGCCTTGATATCAAAAATCAGATCACACAGCTCAGCATGCGTCTTGAAAAAGCAGAGAATCACAACCGCATCAATATAGGTTCCGTGAAGGTGCCCGTGGAACTCTCAGGCATCGTAGGAGCAGTTATACTGGCACTGACAGGCTATCTGATAATGGTGAGCCGCTGGGACATCATACGTTCGGCTTACTTCTCATTTTCAATTGCTTTTGTGTTTGCAGCCGCAGTACTCTTGAAGTTCTATATGGCCAACAGCAAGCGTGCATGAAATAAAGCTAAAATAACCGTAGAATGCAAAAATAGCCGGATGAGAATTCCAGAACCGGAATCTCATACTTTTCTTACTTTAACCAGAAAATCATTTGTGTAATCCAGATACCCTTCCTGCATAACCCTGACTGAAAGGTAGCCTTCTGTTTTGCCCTGGGGCAGGGAAATGTTCAGTAACCTGTAATTGAATTCACCGCCGGCATCTGTGATACCGCCTACAACTTTATCCCTGCCAGGACCCCATACAATAACATTTGCACCACCTACCGGCCTCCCGTCATTATCAAAGACGCTTACGATAAGGTCAGGAGAATCACATACAGTTCCGGTCATGTTGAAACTGCTGCAATTTGAAGCCGCGAACATCGAACCCGGCACAAAAGGCGTGCTCATGATCGATGTGACTATCACGTAGATGCCGATCATTCCGATTATCGTTAGCACAACGATCCTTACCGGAAGTCCTGCGGATGCAGAATCATCAGAAAGCATGTAAACCTGAAAATAAAAGAGATGTCAGGATCATGAAGTCCTGACTATTATTACTGCATCCGTCTTTTCGAAATCATAGAAGCCATCGGTTGAGATAGTAAGATCCATGGTTCCTTCATTCTGATTAGGACCGAGGCTGACAGATGAGCCACTGCTTGCAGTGCTGAGAGAACAATTGCCATAGTCATCTGTGGTACCCGTTGCCACGCCACCAAGGCCGCGTAAGACCACATTGGCAGCCCTTACAGGATAGCCATCCGGATCGGAAACAGATATCTCAACACCGATGTCAAATGGGGAACTTGCTACGGTCGAATCCACAATAATGGTATTACCCGGGTTTGGACCTGCACTTTGCTCGCCTGATTCTATAATGTTCACAGACATATTCTTGGTCGGAGGAGGAATGATCGCCACAAGTGCCGCAAGGGCAACCATACCAACCACCAGCATTACAACGATATTGATAGGAAGCTCGATGGCCCTATCATCATTAAACAGTTTTTGTAAATTGGTCAAAAAAACACCGAATGCTAGGAAAAGTACATTAGATATAAATTTACTGATTTGTTCCTGATTTTTATGTGGTGCAGTGAATAATTTTGTATTAAAGTTATAGAACGATGAATTTGATTAACTGAAAAGGACTGGAAGTAAAAAGTACCAGCTGATAACTTTCCCTTACAAGTAGAATGCATCAACATGCCAGTTAGTTCATAAATTTACAACTGTTGACATAAAAAACGGTCTAAAGACTACATGAACTGGAAGATGTGCCTTTCAGTCATAAGCTAAAAACTAAAAAGTACTGAGAGAAGGCAGTATTTGTACCATCTGCTTATTGGAAGTAAAAAAAATAGAGGGTTCTTAGAACTAAAAACCTTTCAAATCAGTAGAGTGGACATACTTTCAAACACAACCCACATCTTAATCCTCCGAGAACATTGAACATATAATCCGCACACTTTTCCCTGTGAATCACACCTTCTTCCGTCAGAGCACCTACAGGACAGATCCCTATACACTTCAGACAATCCCTGCATGCATCACTGACCAAAGGCATCTGAGGTGTTTCCTCCTGAGCAAAAGGTGCATCGGTAAGTATAGCAGTCATTCGTATTCTTGGTCCGAAATCATTTATAATAAGAAGATGGTTCATACCGAAATTTCCAAGTCCTGCATGATATGCAGCATATTTAAAGGAAAAATCTGCTTTCAGTGTCACACGGTCAGCATACCAATATCCGAATTCACTTCCTTCACTTGGAGCTATTGTTGCCTTGTATCCTTTCTTCTCTATGAATTTAGCTATCTGAAATGCGATGACCCTGAGTGTAGCTGTAGCTGCCATGAGTGTATTGGTATATTCAGCCCTTCCTTTGGGCAATGTATCAAAAGCTCCATTGGGCACGGAAACTCCAAGTATTACAACGGATTTCAGATCAGGCATCACGTCTTGGGGCTTGTTTCCCACATAATCCGGACTTTCAAAGGCTCTTGAATCGGCAATACCAACAAAATCAGTACCTAACCCAAAAACCATGTCTTTCAAGTTTTTTGTAATATCTTCCTCTGGCATACTGTAGCTCCTTTTTAAAAGTCATGTTTGAATCAACTGATATCCTTTTGATACTTGCCAACAAAACGTAAATAATTATTCCTTACCAACCAATTATCGTTACATTCATGTACCAAAACCATTCTTTAATTCACACATGAAAAAGATAGTCATCATCGATTACGGACTTGGTAACCTCAGGAGTGTCCAAAAGGGACTGGAACACGCGGGTGCCAGCGTACTCATATCAAGCGATCCTGAAGAGAT
>DAZF01000005.1:20271-49977 GCA_002507205.1 Methanolobus sp. UBA32
CCGATGGTTCCTTTGTTTACTTTGTGCACTCATACTACGTGGATACCGGAGAGAAGAACACACTGATATCATGCCAGTACGGCACTGACTTTGCAGCCGCCGTGGTCAATGATGCAGGCAATGTCATTGGAACCCAGTTCCACCCAGAGAAAAGCGGTGACGTTGGCCTTAAAATGCTGAAGAACTTTGTTGCTATTTGCTAAGAGATGATAATATGGATATTGAAGGCTACGCAAAACGGGGGCTTAAAAATAACGAGCCTGACATCGAGGACAGACTCACCGCCAGGATACTGGAGGTAAAGAAAACAAGCCCTGAACATGCACGTAAGCTTGCACAGGCAACCATCACCGAGGCAAAGGCCACCCTGAACCTTAAAGGAGATGTACTTGAACCCACTGTTTCCGGCGTAACAATGGGAGAGTTTGGTGTCGGCTCAAGGGGACTTGGAGACTTTTACACCCATGAGAAGATAGCCGAGGTCATCGGAAAGACCAGTGCAGTAGTTGATACCACCCACCTTGATGATTCCGGTGTGGTAAAAACAGAGGGAGGGGAATATGTCATCCTCACCGTTGACGGCATGCACTCCAGACTCAGTGATTACTCGTTCCTTGCAGGCTTCCACGTTGCAAGGGCAGCACTGCGTGATGTATACGTAATGGGCGCAAGACCTGTTGCAATGCTCTCAGATATCCATGTAGCAGATGACGGTGATGTTGGCAAGGTCTTTGACCACATAGCAGGCATAACCGCTGTTGCGGAACTCTCAGGAATCCCGCTCATAACAGGTAGCACCCTGAGAATAGGCGGTGACATGGTAATAGGCGAGCGCATGACAGGAGGAGTCGGAGCCGTAGGAGTTTCATCAGACCTGACATCCCGTGAACAGACAAAGGTAGGGGATGTCATACTCATGACAGAAGGTGCAGGTGGCGGAACCATATCAACAACAGCACTCTATTATGAGATGCATGATGTTGTGGATGAGACCATCAACATCAAGTTCCTGGAAGCATGCGAAAAACTGCTGGATTCCGGCCTTGTTAAACACATCCATGCGATGACAGATGTTACAAACGGCGGTATTCGAGGGGATGCAAAGGAAATATCCAGAACTGCCGGCGTGAAACTCGTCTTTGAGGAGAAGGAGATGAGGAAGCTCGTCAATCCGGTTGTCCTCGACATGCTTGAATCCCTTGAAATAGATTATCTTGGAGTGTCCCTTGATGCTTTACTCGTCATTGCACCCGGAGAATATGCCGAAGACATTATGAAGACCATCCGAAGTGCAGATGTGGATATCGCAGTTATCGGAAAAGTAATTGAAGGCACCGGAGCGGAAATAACAATTGACGGACAGGTAAGGGATTTCACACCGCGCTTCAGGGAATCAGCATACACACCCATCAAGAAAATGATCGGTGACGAGAACCCGCGTGACTACGATGAAATGAAAAAAGCTATTGACAGGGCAGCGCTCAATGCAATAGAAAAGAAACGCCGTGTAATAGAAATGGTAAAAAATAAGTAGAAAGGTTTTTCCTTTCTTACTTATCTGATTCACTCAATTCATCCTCATCTGTTAATTTCTCAACCACAAGCACCACACCATCTTTTTCAAGGATCTTTACCTTATCTCCCTTCTCGATCATATCCGATGAGCGTGCTTTCCAGTGTTGCCCATGGTGCAGAATGTATCCTTCCTGACCATTACCGATGGTATCAAGAGCCTGTGCACTGTCACCAATAAGTTCACCGAACAGGGGTCTTTTCCTTCTTACCTCGAACACCTTGTAAATGATAAAAACAAGGAAAATGCCGAGGATAACAGTAGGTGCCGAGACCGATATTATCAGTGTCCTCTGAAATTCCGCAGGGGTATAGTTGCGAGGGAAATCCGTAGGAGCCAGCAGCACACTGCCGGCAATTATGCATACAAAACCCGCTATTCCGAAAACCCCGAAACCGGGAGCCTGGAATTCCAGCACTAGCAGTATCACACCAACAATTATGAGGAACAGGGCACCGATGTTCACATCAAAACCGGTACCTATCAGACCAAGAGCAATGGCAACTATTCCGAAAAGTTCCGCACCAAAGCCTGGATTTGAGATTCCCAGTATTATCGCATAGACTCCAAGAAGCAGGAGCAACGAGGAAACTATCGGATTGGATATGATGTTCATGAACGCAAGACGCAGAGAAGGTTCATAATAGGTGATATCCGCACCGTCGGTATTGAGTACTTTTCCTTTCACTTCCTGCCCGTCAACCTGTGCCATCAGATCAGCTATGGAAGGAGAAACATACTCAACAACATCATACTCAAGTGCAGTATCAGCATCAAGGTTCAGGTTCTTAGTGATGAACTCCTCTGCTGCTGTCTGGTTGCGGTCATGTTTTTTCGCGTTTTCAGTAGCTCTTTTTACAAGAGCATTGATAATCTTCGCTTCCTCAACAGGTTCAGTTCCGCTGGCGGTCACTGTTACAGGCTGTGCAGAACCTATGATAGTATAGGGTGCCATTGCGGCTATGTCCGTACTTATTAAAATAAGAGTACCTGCAGACCACGCTTTTGTCCCTTCCGGATAAACAAATCCTATCACCGGGACATCGGTTGCAGCTATCTGTTCAATGATATCAAGGGTTTCATCCAGTCCACCACCGGGAGTGTTGAGTGTTATCACCAGAGCTTCGTAATCATCATTTTCTGCAAATGCAATGGCATCAGCTACAATGTCATCGGAAACAGGGGTGATGGAGTCTGAAATATCAAGCACCAGTACTTTCTGCTGTTCGGCAGCACATGCAAGGCCGGTGAACTGTGACAGGAGCAATGTAAAAAAAAGAAAAGTGCTCAGGTATGACCGGCACTTGTGTCTCATGTTTCCTCCGTTCATTCCTTCTTAGCAAAGGCCTTGGAAAGTGCCGCTACCTCTCCAACGTTGGTTGAGTTGGCCACGACTATCATATTCTTTTCCCTTGCTATTTCGGCATATGTCTGCAGTTCCCTGAGTTTGATTGCAACCGGCACTTCCTCGTAAAGGCGTGCAGCATCTTTCATCTTTGTAGCGGCAATGAATTCACCATCTGCAAGTATGATACGTGATCGCTTCTCACGCTCTGCTTCTGCCTGCTTTGCAATTGCACGCAGCATAGTATCATCGATACTGACATCCCTTAGAGTAACACTCGTAACCTTGATACCCCACGGGTCTGTGGAAGCGTCAAGCAACTCCTGGATACTCCTGTTGATATCATCCCTTTTTGAAAGTACATCATCAAGGTCTATCTGACCGATAACATCACGCAGTGTTGTCTGTGAAAGCATGGCTGTTGCATACTTGAAGTTCTCAACCTCATTGACAGCTTTTGAAGGGTCGATAACCTGATAATAGACCACAGCATCAACGGCCACTGTTACGTTATCTCTGGTTATGACAGCCTGTTTGGGAACATCGATGGTAACCACACGCAGGTCTATCTTCACAACTGTATCGATTATAGGGATAATCAGGAACAGACCCGGACCTTTGATCCCACTTAGTCTTCCAAGACGGAAGATAACTACACGTTCATATTCATTTACGATCTTGATAGCTTTGGACAGTATAAGAACTGCAACAATAGCTAAAGGAAAAATAAAATCTATCAAAGGCATATAACCACTCTCCTGAAGAATATTAAGTACAGTATATATAGAGAACCTACTTCTTAATAATATATCGGTGGCTACCAGAAAGAATACGGAATATATTACAGGAAGAGAATCAGAAAAACCATTAAATTAGATATTATAGAGGATGTGGGCCTGAATTCTTGTTTGAGGGGATGTACACGAAAGCATTTTGTTATTATCGAAATAACACCTCAGGCCCAACAAATAGTAGAACTCGTTTATCGTTTATTAATGTGATTGATTTTGACGTTAATAATTTCAAACTAAATTTTAAAATCGATAACATGCGGCAAATATACAAATATAATATATAATTATTGGTCAACTTTAACTCTTAATCACAAGCAAACACATAAATCCAACATATACTATCTAACACTAGATACAATGAGCGAAAAATGTATAGATTGCAACGGAAAAGGCTATCGTGTCACTGGCACTGATAAATGTCCGGAATGCAAAGGGACTGGGAAATCAAAGTCTGTAGACTTTATGAAGCTTTCAGAAAAGGATATGGCCAGTTTTTTGAAGAATGGCTCTTCCTGTAATAACTGCGGAGGAAGCGGAGAGATAGAGAACAGAGAAACATGTGCTGAGTGTTCTGGAAAAGGTACTTTTTACAAATGTAAAATATGTGGAACATCTATGGACGGTCTCTACGAAGGAGATGAGGTCTGCAGCTCATGTGCAAAGAAGCAGGTCGTGTATAAACTTGACAACTCCTGCACCCTGGATGAACTTGAAGTTGGTAAAATGTATCACTCAGTTGTCAGGAACATCGCAGAATTCGGGGTTTTCGTTGACATCAATTCAAACCTCAGAGGGCTCATACACACCAGCAATATGAAAGAACCACTGGAAGTTGGAGAAGCTGTAATTGTAAGTGTCAAGGAGATAAAGCCAAGAGGAAAGATGGATCTTGTACCACGGAAGCTGAAAGAATACCAGACCGTGGAACTTGAGAAGGACCTTCCTGTAAAACTGGCAAACGAAATTCCCCAGATGGTTGGCAAGAAGATAAAGATACAGGGCGAAGTAATCCAGGTCAAGCAAACTGCCGGACCAACCATATTCACTATTGCTGATGAAACCGGACAAATATCCTGTGCCGCCTTTGAGAGTGCCGGTGAAAGGGCATATCCACAAATAGACGCTGACATGATAGTTGCAGCAACAGGTGACATCACATCCCGCGGAGACAGTTTCCAGCTTGAGATCCAGAGCCTTAAAAGACTCACAGGACCAAAAGAAGCTGAGATACTCCAGCGCATAGAAGCTGCCATTGACAGCAGGGCAGAACCCTATGAGATAGAATACATGGTTGAAAGTGAGGTCCTTGAGAAACTCAGGCCGATCATGAAGAAAGCTGCAAAGGAAATAAGGAAGGCAATTATCAAATCCACCCCTATCCTGTTGCGCCACCATGCCGATGCTGACGGAATGACCGCGGCTCTGGCCATTGAGAAGGCCATCATCCCACTCATAAGAGAAGTGAACGGACAGGACGGAGAATATTACTTCTACAAACGTGCACCTTCAAAGGCACCGTTCTACGAGATGACGGATGTCGTCCGTGATATCGGCTTTGCCCTTGAAGATGTGGTAAGACATGGACAAAAGATGCCCCTTGTCATAAGTGTGGACAATGGATCCTCCATAGAGAATGTGGCTGCAATGAGACAGGCAAAGGTATACGGCATCCAGATGATAGTTATGGACCACCACCAGCCCGACGATGAGGTAGATCAATACCTGCTAACCCATGTAAACCCGGCACACGTAGGAGGAGATTTCGGTATGACAGCAGGTATGCTCTGTACCGAGGTAGCGCGCATGATAAATGTCAACGTGGAAAATGATATCAAACACCTCCCTGCAGTAGCTGCTCTTGGTGATCGCTCAGAAGCGGAAGAGGCAAAGAGATACATAGAACTGGTATCTGACAAGTATACCGTGCAGGACCTCAAAGATATGGCACTTGCCCTTGACTTTGCGGCGTACTGGCTTAAGTTCAATAACGGAAAAGGCATCGTTGACGATATCCTGGACTTTGGTGACCACGTGATACACAAGAACCTTGTCAACGTGCTTTGCGAACAGGCAAACGAGATGATAGCCGAACAGATAGATGTCTGTATGTCCCATGTGAAAGCCCAGGACCTTCCAAACGGAGCTATCCTGAATGTGCTCGATGTTGAAAACCATGCTCACAAGTTCACATTCCCACCACCAGGAAAAACATCAGGAGAAGTACACGACAAACTGTGTAAGAGATACGAAGGCAAACCTGTCGTAACTATAGGATACGGCCCTGACTTTGCTGTTATCCGCTCAAAGGGAGTACTGATGAACATACCACAAATGGTAAGGGAACTGTATGAAGAAGTAAAAGGCGGTGGAGTGAACGGCGGCGGACACCTTGTAGTAGGAAGTATAAAGTTCGTAGAAGGTATGCGCACAGAAGTGCTCTCTAAACTTGTAGAAAAAATAGGTTCCGTAGGAGTTGAATAACTCCTACTTTAATATCTATTATCTTAACTTTTGTCCTAGATTCAGTCCACACGTACAATGCGTACAAGTGCATGTACAGGAACCTCGGAAAGTGACTCAGAACCGGTCTTGTCAACAAGGACTGCAATTGCCACTGGTTTTGCACCTGAGCCTCTGAGATGGGTAACAACATCGTTCATAGTGGTACCGGTGGTTATGACGTCATCTACTATGACACATTTCTTTCCCTTTATACCGGCAAAGTTCCTGCTGAATGAGCCCTTCGACTTGGATTCATCACTTTGCTCATTGTAAGCATGGTACACTGATATCTCAGTATTGAGTTCTTCTGCCATAAGAGTTGCAAGGGGAACCCCGCTAAGACCGATACCAACCACCATATCGATATCATTACCCGTTTCTTCAACGGTGTCAAGCACCATGTCGCACATGGCAATCCCTATATGGCTCATCCTGTAAGCACTCTTTCCGATGCTGCTCCAGTTTACTGATATATCCTTAGGTGCAGGAGATACCTCTTCCTTCTTTGCACGAGTCAGGAGCCACGTGACAGTTTCCCGGGAAACGTTCAGTTCATCTGCAATTTGCCTTGTAACAAGGCCATTTGCCTGCAATTCAAGGGCTTTTTGGATCAATTTATCAATATTCTTCATATGAATCCCGCATGTTCATCTTTAACCTGTATAATACAACAGAGATGTTATATTTTTCTTTTACGCCTTTTCTTAAGTGAAGAACCACAAACCGGACATACATCACCGCTATCAAAACGTCTGCGACAGCCCACGCATTCTTTTTGCCATACCAGTACATCCTTTATCTTTTTCTGGGCCACTGGCTTCACTTCTATACCCAGGACCCTGGCAACGTTCTGAACTGCATAATCATCCGACAGAAGGACGGAAGTATCTTTATATTCAAGTGCCTTGGCAAGGATATCAATATCAGTTGCCGATAATTCCTCACAATCCCTTGTCTGTTTTGCGATGTCCATGACAGCTTTTCGGGAACTGTCCTCCGGCATTTCCACACGTGCCCCGTTTTCACGGGCAAGCTCAAACCGCATGGATGCCTCATTGCTTTTGAGTTCATTCACAACCGAAGGGATAGTTATCATCCTGTGGGGCTCGATTCCGGTCCCCATTATAAAGACCGCAGAATCTGCAATGTAATATTCCATGTAATAGCTGATACTTTCTGAACATAGATTAATTCTTTGTCAGTTTCAAAATGAACCCCCTTATAGCCACAATAAATATACATATATATTTATAAAATAAATACGTGTGAAAGGAAATGATCATTCATGACAAGATTATCCAGTGGAAATATTGACTTAGACAAAAGATTACAGGGTGGTTTTCCTGAAGGAGAGTGCGTTCTCATAACAGGTGAACCGGGAACCGGTAAAACTATTTTTGGTATTCAGTTTCTTTACAACGCATGTCAGGAAGGAAAAAAATGCGTAATGATAGCAACTGAAGAGGTTCCGGAAAAGATAATCATTCATGGTAAAGCACTTGGATTTGACCTTGAACCTTTCGTGGAGACTAATCAGCTTACCATGATACACTTCCTTGAATTGAGAGCAAACAATTTAGCAGAAGGATATACCAATGTCTGCATGCACATAGATGACCTGAACAACCTTGCGCATATCATTCAGGATGATGTCGATGTCATTATCCTTGATAACCTCGGCACATTTTCAATTGGAATAGAGCTGAAACAATTCAGGGACAAACTTGATACCCTGGCATATGTACTGTCGAACCAAAAAAGGACATCACTCATAGTAATGGATGTAACTGCGCATGAACTCACACACCGGATAGCTGAGTACTCCACCTATGGAACTATCAGGCTCATGACAAAGGAAAATCCGTATACCGGTAAAATGGAACGCTTCATGTACATACCCAAGATGAGAGGGACGAAGATCTCACTGGACATTATTAACTATGACATAACCGAAGAAGGCATCAAACTGTTTCCACCAAAGGCCAACAGATAAGTATAATTGAGAATATTCCTAATTTAAGACCAGGCAGGCTTGATAAAATGGACATCTCAAAAGCTAAAGATAGCATCGTTGAATTCATCAGGGAAAAAACAAAGGAAGCAGGTGTAAAAGGCGCAGTAATAGGAATCAGCGGAGGTATCGATTCCGCACTGACAGCTTACCTGACAGTTGAAGCCCTTGGTAAAGAGAACGTCCTTGGCATACACATGCCGGAGCTTAACCTGACACCTGCAGAAGATGTGCTTGATGCCACCGAAGTGGCAGACAGGCTGGGAATCGAATTCAAGACAGTCGATATATCAGAGATCCTTTCTGCATACCTCAACTCAATTCCGCAGAGTTCCACCTCCAATTCACATGCCAATGGAAACCTCAAAGCCAGAATACGCATGTCCACACTTTACTATTACGCAAACATGATGTCAAGGATGGTAATGGGAACCGGCAACAAAACTGAGATACTCCTGGGATATTTCACAAAATACGGGGACGGCGGAGTTGACCTTGAACCAATCGGCGACCTCTACAAAACAGAGGTTAAAGAGATGTCAGCACTTCTGGGAATACCGGAAGAAATTATCACAAAAGCTCCTTCAGCAAGGTTGTGGGCAGACCAGACCGACGAGGAAGAACTGGGAATCACATATGAACTGGTTGACAGGTTCCTTGCCCTTTTACTGGAAGGGGAAAGTCCGCAGGTTGCACAGAATACTCTTGGGCTTACAAGCATCCAGAGAGATTCGGTGGTAAAACGCATAAATGCAAACCTGCACAAACAAAAGGCTCCTGCCATAGCAGAACTAAGTTCCCTCAGATAAAGTATTAATAAGGATCATCTGCCGGGAAAAACTGGCAGATCATCTTTTTCAAATCTCAGAAGCTGCTTTGCGAGATGCCGTCTTGCACAGGGCGGAACCTCATAGAATCCAACCTCAATTTCTCTTTTTATTTCTGATCTTTCTGTAACCATAGAACTGGTGCCACACTTCCTGCATCTGTAACCCTGATCTAAACCAGCGGATTTCATCCTCTTACCACAGTAAGGACATAAAGGATTTCTGACTTCATACTTTGGAGAAAGATCAATTATTTTTATTTTTTCAATGTTCACTGTCCTTTCAGTAACACTGCCATAGACAACGATCCTGTCACCGGGAATCAGTTTGCGGATAAGTTCCCTGAAGTTCTTTGTCGGCTCAAAGGCAGCACAGTCAATTGTATCCCCTACAGCATCCTTCAGAGAGAATATGGTATGCCCCCCCCTGATGGTCTTTGGTTCGCAGCAGACCAGCCCTTCCAGAATATACGAATGCATTTCCTGAATGTCACCGATGCTTGATGCAGGGATCAGATGCATGTCAGTACCCTGGTTTGTTCTGTAGATACACACACGTTCCACCGGTTCTGAGCGGATAAAAGATATAGCCTTTTCAACAGAAGATGCATCCTTCCCCCTTATCCCGTAAAGGACAGGATCACCGGCATGAGGAACACAAACCACCATTTCATTTTTCAGGTCTACGGTGTCCCATGTATCCGGATAGGTTTGCCTGTCAGCTTCAAAGAGAGAATCTTCATCGACAAAACGCGTGGTACCACATACATCCAGCTCCCTGTATGCAATATACTCATAAGTATGGTCCCAATCCTGATTTAGCATTGCACCGCAGGCAGAAAGAGCACCGATAAGTCCGCGACCATTCTTGAATGTTTTAAAGTTCAGTCCAAGTCCTGAAGCCAGTTCATTTGCTTCATCTATTGTAATGACTTCTTTGACAGCATGCCTGAAAAAATCACCCAGTGTTTTTCTGACCTTTTCAAACTGGTCACCTGTGATGAAAACAATTCCGGGATTGGTGTTCTCATTTTCCATGCAGGCCATGGAAGAAACTCGTTGGACAACATGATCCATTACTTTATAAGGTTCGTTGCATTCCAGAAACAATGCTACCGATGCATTCCCACGGGTCTTGTATGGAATAGTAGGATTAAGGCGGACAAGTATAGGATCAGATACGGTCTTTGCATAAGATGACAGCTCATCCCTTAAAAGAGCACAGAGGTAGGTGGTACACATACCATCCCTGGAATCGGTATCATCAATACCGACGATCATTTTAGTATATTCACTGCTCATTGGACCAATTGCAAATATGACTGATTAGTGTTAAATGATTCTCTGAATATCATATGTTCTCTTCTTCAATTATTGGAAGAAGCACATGTATTTCAGTCCCTTTACCTTCTTCACTTGTCGCCCATATAGAACCACCGTGTGCTTCCACGATGCTTTTACAAAGATATAATCCAAGGCCATTGCCGCCATAGCGACGTGTAAGGGAGCCATCCATCTGGTAAAATCTTTTGAAAATATGTTGTATTTCGTCTTTAGGTATGCCTATGCCAGTATCCTTTACAACAACATGGATCTCATTCCCCTCATGTAACACGATGACAGTTATCGAACCTTCAGGAGAAGTGAACTTCAATGCATTTTCAAGTATATGCAAGAATACCTGTTCCAGATAGGTTACATTGCCACAAACAAATGGGAGGGATAAATTGTATTCTTTATTCACTACCGGACCTTTTTTGCTTCGCATCGACAACAGATCATCAATTACTTTATCGAGTACATTGACAATATTTATAGAATCAAGATGATACTGTATGTTTCCTGAATGAATGTTCTGCATATACAGAAGAGAATCTATTAACTTATGCAATCTTTTAGCATTCTGCAAAATCACTCCCACGCTTTTTATCTGCTCCTCATCCAGAGCTCCAAAATGTCCTTCAAAAAGAAGTTCACTGTATCCTTTGATAGGTACAAGGGGAGTCTTTAGTTCGTGGGTTATGTTTGCCATGAATTCATCTTTCATACGGTCCAGCGATTCAAGTTCCTTGTTGTTCCTGGCCAGTTCTTCTGCATATGCTTTAATTTGTTCCTCACTTTGTTTCCTCTGTATGAGCTCCCATGTCCCCTGCATAAGAAGTGTTATCTGCCTTATATCAGAGCTGTTATAATCACTGTCTTTATTGCCAACGCCTGCGATCATAACAATCTTATCATTATAGAATATGGGAATGCCAAGGTGATTGCGAATATCCACATGGCCTTCAGGAAGTCCTTTTTTAAACGAATGCTCACGCCTGTAATCGTTTGTTATCACAGGTCTGCGCTGTCTTATGGATTCCCCCCAAAGTCCCATTTCGCCAACATTGAATTCGGTCGTTATATTTTGAACACCACAAAGTTCCATTGCCTTCTCTGACCAGCTATACACACTCTTAGTGGCGTTATCCTCATCTATAAAAGCAATATAACCTACCTTGCTTTCCGTAAGTTCAACGGCTTTCTCAAGAGAGAAATTCAGGATATCATTTGTCGTTGAGCCTGTAAACTGGTTAAGCTCAACAAGGGCCTCTAACCTTAGTTCATCGAGGAAGAAGGCTTTTTGTGCAGCCTTCATTTCAGTTATGTTACTAAAAAGAAGGATTATTTTATTATCTGTTATTTTTGCAAAATTTAACTTCATATCTTTTACAGAACCATCTTTGCAGGAGATTTTGCATTCTTTTTTGTAGACATTGCTTTTTTCATCCAGTGATGATGATTGGTTTGAGCACCATGAATCAAATATGTTTTTTCTGCGGTTCGGATCAGTATCTGCAAACTCCCACCATTTACCCATTTCCAGCACATCTTTAAGGGTATAACCAAAAGTTTCCGTGAACTTTCGATTAAAATATATAGGACTATAACTGGAATCCAATAAAGCAATAGATGAAGGAGAGAACTCTACCACGTTCCGGAAAAGCAGCTCACTTTCCTCAAGCTCCCACTGAGATAGCTTCTGTTGGGTGATATCTTCACCTGAGATTATAATTCCTTTGAAAATACCATCATCTGCAAGTGAAACGGCATTCCACCTTACAAAAATATTAGTCCCATCTCTTTTCAGGAGAGGGATTTCAAGATTCTCAATAGAATCTATTTTATCTGAAATGAATTTGTCCCAGACGGAACGGGATTCTGATTTAAAATGATCAGGGACTAATACGTCAAACCACTGTTTACCTGAAATATCCTTTTCTTCATACCCTGTCAACTCAAGGATTCTTTTGTTAACAAATGAAACGTTGCCTTTTGTATCCAGAAAGAGGATCATCATTGGCAATATGTCCATCATTTTGGAGGATATCTTATTTTCAATTCCCGGATGAGAAAGTTCCAATCTATTGGACACAGGCATTAAAGATTCCTCCAAAACTGATTCATTTCCATTTCCTAATCTCAACCTTCATATTTGCATTACTGGCATGAAACTTTGAACCGTTTTTAAAAAGCAATCATTTGTTGTAGTTTGTTGTATATACATCAATATTTCAACACATGAAATAAATAATTTTCTAGCCAGATTTATTATAAGAATATATAATGAGAATAATTAAGAGATATAACTGAAGGTTTTGCGATACACATATATAGATGTGCAAACAAAGCCTATTCCGTCATGACGAAAGAAATCCTGATACATCAGATCATTGATGTATTACAGCAAGCAGGCTTCATTGTATCAAAAAGATGCAACATAAGACCACGAAGTTTTGATCTTGCAGCCAGGAAAGACGAAACTCTCATTTTTTGTAAAGTATTGTACAATATTGACGGATTAAATGAGGAAACTGCGAGAGAAATGAAAAGTCTCGCGCGCTGCCTGGGAGGAACTGCAGTACTCGTAGGTGCGAAAACAAGGGATCAGATGCTCGAGGATAGCGTAGTGTATATGCGCTATGAGATCCCGGCTGTCAGTGTGCAAACCCTTTATGATTATTTTGTAGAGGAAGTACCCCCTCTTGTATCAGCGGCACCTGGCGGACTTTATGTTTCAATCGACGGCGATGTCCTCAAGGAAGCCCGTCAGAGAACTGACATGTCATTGGGTGCCCTTGCTACCGAACTTGGAGTATCCAGAAGGACCATCAGCAAGTATGAAGAGGGTGGAATGGATGCATCCATAGACGTAGTACTACATCTTGAAGAACTGCTTGATGTTGCCCTTGCAAAGTCCATCGACATCCTGCGTTGTTTTGAGAAGAAGGCAAATGTTGATGTCAAAAAGGAAAAAGTACCCGAGCCTCAACCGGATGATGGTATCCTGAGTATGCTCTATGCTCTTGGTTATCAGGTCATGTCAACGAGCCAGGCACCCTTTAAAGCCATATCGAAAGATACATCCGACACACTGCTGACAGGTGTCAGCACATATAGCAGCGCAATGATAAAACGTGCAGACCTGATGAGCAGCATATCATGCGTAACAAGGACAAAATCGGTTTTTATCATAGACGGGCAGATCAAATCAGAAACTGTTGAGAACACTATCCTTATCCAGAAAAGTGAACTGGACAAACTTGCAGGTACGGAGGAGCTTGCAGAGCTTATCGATGAGAGGACTAAAAAGCATAACATCAATATATGATGTTTTACTTTCAGATACTTAGTTTCTGACAACTTTTTTTAAATATTCAGCAGTCCGGATAATCCCAAAACTCTAATATACAGAAATCCCTTTTAGAACTAACAATGACCACCAACATCGCAGTACTTGTTTCAGGAAGAGGATCAAATCTTCAGTCAATTATCGATAATATCGAGAATGGCTACATCAAAAGCGCAACGATATCTGTCGTCATCAGCGATGTGGAGGATGCCTATGCACTTGAGCGTGCCCAAAAACATGGAATAACCGATGTGTTCATAGACCCTTCCGATTTCCCTAATAAACATGAGTATGAGAGGGAGGTATTGAAAGTCCTGGAAGACAACGATGTTGACCTGATACTTCTTGCAGGATACATGCGCCTGGTGGGAAAAGACCTCATTGGAGCGTACCGAAACAGGATAATAAACATCCACCCTGCACTGCTTCCGTCCTTCAAAGGATTACACGCACAGCAGCAGGCTTTTGACTACGGTGTAAAGGTTAGCGGATGCACAGTGCATTTCGTTGACGAAGGAATGGATACAGGTCCCATAATCATCCAGAAATGCGTACCTGTGTTTGACACGGATACCGCTGATGACCTCGCAGCAAGAATACTTGAGCAGGAGCACAAGATCTTCTCCGAATCAGTCAAACTATTCGTTGAGGGTAAACTTAAAGTGGAAGGTCGAATTGTAGTACACACATAAATTACACTCATATATTACTGGTAAAACCAGGAAGTTTCTCACAAACATATTACTTCAAATATAACGGTTGGTAACAATGTCTTACATCTCAGAAATTGACCCGGATATTGCAGAGGCCCTCAGGCTGGAAGCAAACCGCCAGGATTACAAGTTGAACCTGATCGCATCGGAGAACTATGCAAGCCGCGCTGTAATGGAAGCACAGGGCTCTGTAATGACAAACAAATACGCAGAAGGATATTCAGGAAAACGCTACTACGGCGGCTGCGAATTCGTTGATATTGCAGAAGACCTTGCCATTGAAAGAGCAAAGGAGATCTTCGGTGCAGAACATGTTAACGTCCAGCCACACTCCGGTTCCGGCTCGAACATGGCATGTTATTTTTCAGTCCTCAAGCCAGGGGACACCATTATGTCAATGGACCTTACACACGGCGGTCACCTTTCACATGGAAGCCCGGTGAACTTTGCAGGACAGCTTTACAATATAATCCCATATGGCGTTGACAAGGAAACGGAAGCCCTTGATTACGATGCACTTATGGAAATGGCAAAAGAGAGCAAACCACAGATGATAGTTTGTGGTGCTTCAGCATACTCAAAGACACTTGATTTCAAGGCATTCAAAGATATAGCCGATGAAGTTGGAGCATACCTGCTTGCAGATATCGCACACATTGCAGGACTCGTTGCTGCCGGCGCACATCCAAGCCCTGTACCTTATGCAGACTTTGTAACAACAACTACCCATAAGACCCTCAGAGGTCCAAGGGGTGGAATGGTCATGTGCAAGGAAGAATATGCAAAAGAACTGAACAAGGCTGTGTTCCCCGGAATCCAGGGCGGTCCGCTCATGCACATCATCGCAGCAAAGGCTGTTGCGTTCAAGGAAGCCCTTGGAGAGAGTTTCAAGGCAGACCAGTACCAGACCGTAAAGAATGCAGGTGTCCTGGCAACAGAGCTGCAGAAGAATGGTTTTGATATTGTTTCAGGTGGAACTGACAACCATGTAATGCTCTTGAACCTGAACAAGTTCGACATCACAGGAAAGGAAGCAGAAGCTGCAATGAGCAAGGCAGGTATCGTGCTCAATAAGAACACCATCCCATTCGAGACAAGAAGTCCTTTCATCACAAGCGGAGTCAGGATCGGTACTCCTGCTGCAACAACAAGAGGAATGAAGGAAGACCAGATGAAGGAGATTGCCGGATTGATCATGGAAGTTATCAACAACCTCAATGATGATACGGTGCTTCACGGCATCAACTCTGATGTTGAACAGCTTTGCAGCGGATTCCCGATATACAAGTAATGAACAATTAAAACGCAATCCTGTATAGGAACAATATCACAGGTGTTTGCATCATGACAGAAGAGAACTACGATTCCAGGAAAATAGATGGGAGAGGCCTGTCAAAGAAAGTGGAAGAACAGGTAAAGCAGGGAGTCGAACAACTTAAGGCAGAGAAGGGGATCACTCCCGGACTTGCAACAATACTTGTGGGCGAGGACCCTGCATCCAGGATGTATGTGCGCCTTAAACACAAGGCATGTGAAAGGGTCGGTATACATGCGGAAGACCACAATATGCCCGAGTCCACCACACAGGAAGAACTCATGGAGCGTATCCGGGAATTGAACTCACGGGAGGACATACACGGAATCCTCCTTCAGTTACCTCTTCCGGGACACCTTGATGATAAATCTGCAATGCTTGCCATCGATCCTGCAAAGGATGCCGATGGGTTCCACGCATATAACATGGGCAAACTCCTGATTGGCCAGGAGGGTCTTGTACCCTGCACTCCAAAAGGTGTTATAAGAGCACTGGAAGAGTACAATGTCCCAATACAGGGCAAACATGCAGTTATCGTCGGCCACAGCAACGTTGTGGGAAAACCCATGGCAGCAATGCTTATGAACAGGAATGCAACTGTGTCTGTGTGTCATGTTTTCACAGATGACCTGAAGAAGTTCACCCTTGATGCTGATATCCTTGTTGTGGGAACAGGCGTCAAACATCTCATCAAAGCAGACATGGTAAAGGAAGGTGCAGTCATTTTTGATGTGGGCATTACCGAAGAGAATGGCAAGGTTTACGGTGATGTTGATTTCGATAATGTGGTGAAGAAGGCTTCACTCATAACCCCTGTTCCCGGGGGCGTTGGACCAATGACCATCGCTATCCTCATGGAACACGTGCTTACGGCAGCAAAGAATGCCTGATAAGCACGTTTATATTTTATTAACTGAATACTATTTTGTTTAACGTATCTAACCCTGAATTAATACTACCAGGTTGAATAATGGTTGTTGATGTTGACATATGCGGCTTGAAGGTTGGCGATGAGCACCCCGTAAGATTGATGGGGGTCATCAACCTGAGCAAGGAATCCTTCTACAAGGGTTCTGTTGTGAGTACTGATTCTCTTCTTGATGTAGCACAGAAAATGGTTGACAGCGGTGCAACCATACTGGACATAGGTGCACGGTCAACATGGCATCTTGCAAATCCTGTGATTGGAGAGGAAGAGGAATTGAACCGCATGATCCCTGCCCTGGATATCCTGAAGGGCAATGTAGATGCTCTCATTTCCGTGGATACGGTATATGCCAGTGTTGCAGAAGAATCACTTAAACACGGTGCGGATATCGTCAATGATGTTTCAGGATTCACCACCGACCCACGCATGATAGATGTCGTGGCAGAATATGATTGTCCTGCTGTAGTTATGGCATCAGAGGAAATTCCCGGGGACCCAATTGGGATGGATGCCATCATGGACTGCCTTGCAGACATAATTTCCAAAGCTGATTCAAAGGGAATGGACACGGATAAACTCATACTGGACCCTGCTATAGGAAAATGGATACCTGAAAAGGATTCGATATTTGATTTTGAGACCATAGACCAGTTCGAGAGTCTCAAAGTATTCCAGAAACCGCTGCTTGCGGCTGTTTCAAGAAAGTCGTGTATCGATGCCGTACTTCAC
Source organism: Methanolobus sp. UBA32 (assembly GCA_002507205.1). GTDB lineage: Archaea > Halobacteriota > Methanosarcinia > Methanosarcinales > Methanosarcinaceae > Methanolobus. The sequence goes on from DAZF01000005.1 coordinate 37,680, forward strand.
AAACCGGCAAGTGAAAGGTTATACGGCAGCCTTGCAGCAACGGCAATCGTTGTTCACAAAGGTGCACATATCATAAGGACACATGACATCCCTGAGACAAAGGACGTTGTTGAAGTTGCAAGGGCCATGAGGAAAAAAGAACAGACTGTGAGATCAGGGGACTTTGAAGTATCCATAATAGACATTGTTCATCCTGATGATGCTGAATACCTCATGAAAAGCATGGGTGTCACTGGCACAGGTGCTAAGGTCATGAAGAACAAGACCGTCAGCAAAGTGATACGTGTGAACAATATCACAACCACTGAAGCACTGATAATCAAGCAGGAGATACTGGCAAGGGGTGGAGATGCAGCCCTTGAGCGTGATGCTGTATCCCATGAGACTGAAAAGACAGATGTGATCATAATAGGTACACTCCTGCAATTCGAGAAACTTGTCCACAAGCTCTCATTCCAGGCGCGCCAGCTTCCCCTCATTGCGGAGATGATAGCAGAGGCCCTTGAGAATGAAATGGATGTGGAACACCGTTACCTGAGGGATATTTGAGGGAACTATGATAATCTCGTCTGCAAAACCATTTGAAGAGATACTGGAATTATTAAAAGATGAAGATGACATTTTCGTCATAGGCTGCAATGCATGTGCTGCAAAACAGCATCTTGGCGGCGAGCCGGAAGTTATCGAAATGTCCCAGCATCTGGAAGAAGCGGGAAAGCATGTTGTCGGATGGGTTATCCCCAGCGCCGCCTGTAGTGTGGCATCCTTTGATTCACTTATTGAAAAGAACCCACTCATAAAGAATGCAAAAACCATCCTTGTCATGGCGTGTGGCAGCGGAGTATCCATCATATCCGGGCTTGCAGACACACCGGTCTACCCCTCGAACAACACGCAGTCCCTGGGAGGACAGTCACAGGGAGAAGTGGTTCCTGAACTCTGTGCCATGTGTGGTGATTGCAACATCTATTATTTTGGCGGAATCTGTCCAAAAGGACAATGTCCCAAACAACTTCTTAACGGTCCATGCGGCGGTTCCATCGATGGCAAATGCGAAGTAGATCCTGAAAAGGACTGTGTCTGGGAACTTATTTACAGGAAGCTGGAGAGAATTGGCAGGCTTGAACTGCTGGAAAAGGTATGGGACGCAGAAGAGATAATTGAATAATTGTTTTTAACTTGAATCAGATTCCTGAAAATAGATCTCATTGCTAAATGTAAACCTAAATTGCCTACTGCGATGATTTTAAAAATCAAAGCTGCATATACCACTAAGATGTCCCCGACCTTCAAAGACAAACTTACATCAACCGATTTTCTAATTACAGCAGAGGTCAGTCCCCCGAAAGGAACAGACTTGAGTGGAGCTCTTGCTGATGCTGAACTTCTCAGGGGCTGGGCTGACGCGCTCAATGTCACCGACAACCAGAAGGCTGTCATGCGCATGAGTCCGCTTGCAGTTAGCAAAGCACTGGTGGATGCAGGTCATGAAGTAATAATGCAGCTCACATGCAGGGACAGGAACAGGCTTGCACTGCAATCCGACCTGCTCGGGGCATACGCAATGGGCATCAGGAACATCTGTGTGATGACAGGGGACCACACCACGAAGGGTGACCATCCAAGGACAAAACCGGTCTATGACCTGGACTCCGTGCAGCTTCTTGCAATCATTAAAAAGATGCAGGAAGGTTATGATCTTGCAGGGAACATGATCGATAATCCACCGGATTTTGTTGTCGGTGCTGTTACAAATACTGATTCTTCGAAGACAGCACAGATGATGAAACTGCGGAAAAAGACAAAAATGGGGCTTGATTTCATTCAGACCCAGGCTGTTTACGATACAGGACAATTTGAAGCTTTTATGGAATCAATCGGTGATATCGAAGTTCCGATAATTGCCGGAGTCATACCGCTCAAATCCGCAAACATGGCACGTTTTATGAATCAGAATATCCCGGGAATCAATGTGCCTGCTGGAATTATAGACAGGATCGAAAAAGCTGAGAAACCTGTCGAAGAAGGGATGTCCATATGTGCAGAAGCCATAGGTGAATTAAATAAACTCTGCCGTGGAATTCACATAATGCCAATTGGTAAACACGATAATACAGCAAACATACTAAAAATGGCTGGCATCAGGAAGAACAACCAATGATAAAAACGCAGATAGACCATGCAAAAAATGGAACTCTCACACCTGAGATGCTTTTTGTTGCAAAAACAGAGGGAATGGAAGAAGAACTTGTCAGGGAGAGAGTTGCAAACGGCAGCCTCGTCATAATGACACGCAANNTTCCCATCTACCAGACAATTGTTGAGTGCGGAATGGATAACGTCACCTTTGATGACATCCTCTCATACCTCAAGAAGCATGTTGAAGAGGGAGTCAGTTCAGTACTTGTCCATTGTGTTGAAAGGAGAATGCTGGAAAATCTCAAAGGCTCCGGGAGAGTCATGGGTATGGTATCCAAAGGCGGGTCCTTTACCAGCAGTTTCATGCTTCTAAATGATTGTGAGAATCCATTCATAGAACATTTTGAGGAGATAATGCAGATTCTCAGGGAAAATGATGTTGTACTCTCTCTTGGCAATACCATGAGAAGTGGATGCATCCACGACCTGAAGGATAGTGCCCAGTTAATGGAGATAGAAACGAACGCCGCCCTTGCAAAAAGAGCAAATGAGATGGGCGTGCAGGTGATCATAAATGGAATGGGTGGACACATCCAGGCATCTGAGATACCGGATTCTGTCAGATTGTACAAGGAAAAAGCTGACTTCCCGTTATTTGTAGCCGGTCCATTGCCAACTGATATTGCTGTCGGGTATGACCATATAGCAGGAGCCGTAGGTGCAAGCATGGCAAGCGGAGCAGGCGCTGATTATCTCTGTTATATTACTCCTGCAGAACACCTCTCACTCCCAAACCCTGAGCAGGTAAAAGAAGGACTTATCACTTTTAAGATAGCAGCCCACATTGGGGACTCCATGAAATACGGTTTAAGTGATAGCGATCTCATGCTTGCCAGAAAGAGGGCTATTTTTGACTGGAAAGGGCAGGCAGAACTTGCCATTGATCCTGACAGGCCGGCACAGATGTGTCCTGAGGAGGGACCCTGTTCCATGTGCGGAGATTATTGTGCTATAAAGATAATGAAAAATTACCTGTCAGGAGATGAATGATGCAGGCAGATTTCCCATCCTTGCAGATGTTCGGCATCAAAACCCCGCTAATAAGGCCGGGAGATAACATTGCAGATATTATAATGAATTCCCTTGAAAAACAGGGTATGCAGTTCCGGGATAATGACGTTCTTATCATTGCCGAATCACCTCTTGCAACATCCGAGAAGCGGCTTGTTTGCCTTGCAGATGTGAATCCCGGAGAGAAAGCGAACAAACTGGCAGAGGAGTATCAGCTTGACGCCCGGGAAATGGAACTCATTCTTCAGGAATGCGACGAGATATTCGGTGGCGTTCCGGGAGCTGCACTTACCATCACAAAGGGAACACTGGCACCTAATGCCGGAATAGATGGCTCCAACGCACCGGAAGGTTATGTGGTTCTTCTCCCCGAGAATGCACAGGAAAGTGCAGGAAGGATACGCAGGGAAATAAAGGACCGCTGCAAATGCAAGATAGGAGTTATTGTTGGAGACAGCCGTACTCAACCCCTGAGACTTGGTTGTGTTGGCATTGCTCTTGGAACCTCCGGTATGGTACCGGTTGAGGATGCCAGAGGTACACTGGACCTTTTTGGAAAGGAAATGATAATCACACGCAAAGCAATGGCTGATAATCTTGTATCTGCTGCCCAGTTGTTAATGGGAGAGGCGGGGGAAAGCGTGCCTGCTGTGCTTGTAAGAGGTGCACCTGTCCGTATAGTTGACGATGACATCGAAATGCCTTTGTTTACCAGGGATGAGTGCATGTATTACAGCAATATAAGGAAAGCATAACTTTTTTTAATTTCTTTTTTTAACCTATAACATGACTATAGGAATCTATAGAGCTATCATATTTGTCTTGAATATATAGCCCTACCAATAAATAGAAAGACACATTTGCATACATAGAGTATTGGTACAAAATACAAATGCTCTGACCCCCATGTCCAATCGTTAAACCTTGAAAGAGGTTGGATGATAACATGGATAAGAAAACAAAATTTTTGTTTGTTTTTATTGTTGTAGGATTGATGGTCTTTGGAAGCGCTGCTTCTGCTATGGCTGGAAAAGATACTGACAACAAATGGAATGGTGACGATTACAAAAATGCAGGCAACTCAAATTCAAACCGAGAGATAAAGAACATTATCGTGATGGTACCTGACGGATGTTCACAGAGTGTGCAGACACTGGCACGCTGGTACAGTGGAGATGAACTCCAGCTTGACAGCATGGTCTCTGGAATGGTCTCTACCTATATGGCTGACTCCATCATAACAGACTCTGCTTCTGCAGCAACTGCTTTTGCTACTGGCTATAAGACATCTAACGGCTTTTTGAGCGTCGGACCAAACAGCGCTACCCTGTTAAGCACAGTCGATGAATCTGCAATGGCTGAAGATTATGTGCCACTTGCAACTGTCCTTGAAGGTGCAAAACTTGAAGGAAAAGCCACAGGACTTGTAGCAACATCTGAAATACCACATGCTACCCCGGCAGCTTTTGCATCTCATGCAGATTCAAGAAAATCATATGATGATATTATCGAACAGATGGTGTATGAAGACGTTGATGTTGTCTTTGCTGGCGGAGAGGACTTCCTCTACGAAGCTCGCGGTGACGGGGAAAACCTCATAGAAGTCCTTGAAAACAGAAATTACCAGTTTGTTACAACTCAAGATGAAATGATGGACATTGAATCTGGAAAGGTATGGGGAATGTTTGCAGACAAAGCAATGTCTCCTGAGAATGTAAGAGAGGAAAACACCCCTGAACAGCCAACAATTGAAGAGATGACAACAAAAGCAATTGAACTGCTCTCACAGGACAAAGATGGATTCTTCCTTATGGTCGAAGGCAGCCAGGTCGACTGGGCAGGACACGCAAATGACCCTGTTTACATGGTAACCGACTTCCTTGCATTCGACGAAGCTGTAGAAGCAGCTGTTGAGTTTGCAGAAGAGGACGGACACACACTGGTAATTGTTTTCCCTGACCACAACACCGGCGGAATGACAATCGGAAACCGTGGTACATCATACACTGATCTTACAGTGGAAGAACTTATAGACCCTCTTATGAATGGGGAAAGTGACAATGAAATCGGATGGACCACAGGCGGACATACCGGCGATGACGTACCTCTCTGGTCATACGGTCCAAACAGACCTATCGGTCTTTTCGATAACACGGAACTTGCAACATATGTTGCTGATGCATTCTGTTTCGTTCTTGATGATGTCAGTGAGGAACTATTTGTTGATGTTGAAGAGGCTTTCCCGGGAATGTGGGAACTTGACACAACAGACACAAAGAATCCTGTTCTTGTTATCACATACAACAACAAGGTTGCTGAACTTCCTGTGAACAAGAATGTGATGAACATTGACGGCGGCGCTGAGATTTATCTCAATGGTGTAGTAGTCTATGCAGCAAAAGCTGACAACGGCAATGGCAAGGTATTCATCCCACAGGATGCAGTGGATGCTTTGAAGGATAAGAACTGGGATAAGAAGAACAAGTAAATATNNACCTATACTCTTTTCTCAAAAATGACATGAAATCAAAAACACTTTATATGTGTCTTGCCTGCCTATTTTATAATAATAAAGGAAAAAGCATTATTACAGCTTCTTTTTGAAAAATCGAACTAAATAGAACTTATTTTGCACAAACATAAGCGACACATTTATATACTGTTATCCTGTCAAAAGTAAAGGACGATAATTTTAATCATTTTTTTTAAAATTGAGGAATTACAATTCATAGACAAAAGAAGATAGAAGTACGCAATCTTGTCAAAATATTTGGCAAAACCCCACAAAAAGCAGTCTCTTTGGTAGAGCAGGGGGTCTCAAAGCAGGAAATTTTTGAAAGAACCAGACAGACAGTCGGCCTTTATAAGGTGAACTTTGATGTTTACGAAGGTGAGACTTTTGTACTCATGGGACTTTCGGGTTCGGGAAAATCAACTCTTTTACGCTGTCTGAACCGCCTTATAGATCCAAGTGACGGACATATCCTCATTGACGGGGATGACATTGCCACCATGGATGATAAAGAGCTAAGGCAAGCAAGAAGAAAAAAAATGAGCATGGTCTTCCAGAGTTTCGCTCTTCTGCCTCACAGGACCGTTATCGATAATGTTGCTTTCGGACTTGAGATACAGGGTATTCCAAAAGAAGAAAGATATGTTAAGGCTGAAGAGGCTATTTCCAAGGTTGGCCTGAAGGGTTATGAAACAAGCAAAACATCACAGTTGAGTGGTGGTATGCAACAGAGAGTAGGGCTCGCAAGAGCACTTGCAACTGACCCTGATGTCCTGCTTATGGATGAAGCGTTCAGTGCACTTGACCCACTTATAAGATCTGAGATGCAGGATGAATTACTCGCACTTCAGGATAAGCTCAAAAAAACTATTGTTTTCGTATCCCATGACCTGGATGAAGCCCTTAAATTAGGGGACCGAATCGCAATCATGAAGGACGGAGTCATTGCCCAGATAGGAACTGCAGAGGAAATTCTTACCAACCCTGCAGATGATTACGTTTCTGAATTCGTTGCCGGTGTGGATAGAACCAAGATACTCACAGCAGAGAATGTCATGAAACGACCGGAACCCGTGGTATCCATCAATGCAGGACTCACAGTTGCCATGCAACTCATGAAGAAACATGGAATTTCATCTATATTTGCAGTTGATCCTGATAAGAAAATTAAAGGGATACTTCTCATTGATGATGCTGTTCAGGCTGTGAAGGACAAGAAAACATTGCATGATGTGTTAGTTACAGACGTACCGGTTGTTGCACCCGATCTACCCGTAAGGGACATAATCCCGATGGTAGCAGACAGCAATTTCCCGCTCGCTGTGGTAAATGATAATGAGAAGCTCATAGGAGTTATAGTCAGAGGCAGCATACTTGGTGCCCTGACGATGAAGGAGGATGATCAGAATGGTCTTACCTGAACTTCCCATAGGGGAAACTGTTGAAACAGGTGTTTACTGGCTGAATGATAATTTCGGTTTTTTGATGGATATCTTTAGTGAATTCATCGACATGCTAATATCCGGATTCAAGGATATTTTATTGTTCCTACCACCCGTTGTATTCATCTTTATTGTTACTGTCTTTGTTTATCTGCTTTCCAGAAAGGACCTGAAACTTGCAGCAGGAGCTGCAATAGGATTTTTGCTTATAGAGAATATGGACCTGTGGAAACTGTCCATGGAAACCATAGCCCTTGTATTATCATCAGCACTTGTGGCTTTGTTGGTAGGCATTCCCACGGGTATTCTGGCTGCGAAGAATGAAACTGCATTCCATATTATCAAGCCAGTACTTGACTTCATGCAGACAATGCCTTCTTTTGTATATCTGATTCCTGCAGTGATATTCTTTGGACTGGGTAACGTCCCCGGACTTGTTGCAACTATCGTATTTGCAATGCCACCGGCCATCCGTCTTACTAACCTTGGAATCAGACAGGTTCCAGTAGAGCTAAGCGAAGTTGCAAACGCATTTGGTACGACATCATTGCAAAAGCTCTTCAAAGTGGAATTACCTGTGGCACTCCCCACAATTATGGCAGGTGTTAACCAGTGTATTATGCTTTCACTTTCCATGGTTGTTATTGCAGCTATGATAGGTGCACGTGGTCTTGGATATCAGGTACTGGTAGGCATTCAGAGAGTGAATATTGGTCAGGGATTTGAAGCTGGTCTTGCAATTGTGATCATTGCAATTCTACTTGACAGACTGACACAGAACATGACACCTAAAAAATGAAAATAAATCATATTTACAGACCTTATGGTCTTTTTTACAGAATATATTAAACGTTGTGATAAAATGAAAAGAGAAATAAAAGCCCTTTCAGTGATCTTAATGCTGGCCATGCTTGTCATGGTAAGCGGATGTACAGACCAGGGCACAGGCGAAGCCGGAGCAGAAGAAACAACCACTACAAAGGAAGCAACTATCGGTTATGTTCTCTGGGATGGAGAGATAGCCAGTACCAATGTCATGAAACTTGTGCTTGAAGAGGCAGGTTATGATGTTGAGATCATTGCTGTGGATGCAGGTGCACTCTACCAGGGACTTGCAGACAGCCAGTTCGATTTTACAACTTCTGCATGGCTTCCACAGACCCAGATGAACTACTGGGAAACATATGGAGATGACATTGACAGTGTTGCAGTGAACCTTGAAGACTGCCGCATTGGTCTGGTTGTCCCAACATACGTTACCATCGATTCAATCGATGAACTCAATGACAATAAGGAACAGTTCGACGGCGAGATCATAGGTATCGACCCTGGAGCTGGAATCATGTCTACAACAGAAACTGCAATTGATAATTACAGTCTTGATTACGAACTTGTTGCAAGCAGCAGTGCAGGTATGTCAGCTGAACTTAAGAACTCAATAGCAGATGAAGAGTGGGTTGTTGTTACACTCTGGTCACCCCACTGGACATTCAACAGCTTTGACCTGAAATACCTTGATGATCCAAATGGAATTTATGGTGAAGCAGACCATGTTGAGACCCTTGCAAGAGTAGGGCTCGCAGAAGATGATCCTGAACTCTACGAGATCATTGGCAGATTCCAGTGGACACACGATGATATCCAGTCTGTCATGTCAGACCTTGCAGCCGGCATATCAGAAGAAGAAGCTGCTCAGAAATGGGTAGATGCAAATCCTGAAAAAGTAAATGAATGGATCGGAGAGAACTAAGATTCTCTCGCTTTTTTCTTTTTAAATAAAATCATTCTGCTTCTTCCAATCCATAAGCCTGTAGTATCATGTGATACTCAGTGGCAGGCATCCTTGAATAGAATGCTCTTTTGATGACCTCACTTAGTGATGGATGGATATCCATGGAATACATTATCGGACTGATGTCCTGCGTTTCAGTGTACATCAACGGAATTATCTGGTGGATAAGCACCGATGCCTGCGGACCTATTATATGGGCACCGAGAATCTTCTGAGCCTTGCTATCAAGGATAACTTTTACAAATTCATCGCCCAAAGACATTGCAACACCTTTTGCGGTTTCCTGGAAACGGTAGAAACCAATCACCGGATTCTCTTCACCATATATGTCAATGACCTGTTTCTCAGTCATTCCGACACTGGCTATTTCAGGATAGGAGAACACAGCATGCGGAACTGCATGGTAGTCTACTTTTACCTTCTTTTTCAGGACAGCATTGTAGTAGACAACAGATGACTCATGGTTTGCAACATGCTTGAACAGGTATTTTCCGTTAGCATCACCAAATGCCCATACATTTTCCATGGAAGTTTCAAGGTGTTCATTGACCTTTATCCAGCCATGTTTGTCAGTCTCGATACCTCCAAGGTCGGGTTTGAGTATGTCAGTGTTCGGGCTTCTGCCCGTGGCAACCAGTATATCAGTGGCTGTAACTTCTTTTTCCTCCCCGGTCTGACGATGTTTTGCAATAACAGTCTTGCCTTCGGGTGAGGATCTTACTTCCACTACCTCGTAATCGGTTAGAATCTCCATGTACTCTGACATCATCTTCTTTGCAAGAGTAGATACTTCCGGCTCCTCTTCAGGGATAAAACGTGCATTCCTGCCGATTATAGTCACTTTTGAACCCATGGCTGAGAAGAAATGTCCGTATTCAGCTGCAATATAACCTCCCCCGATAATAGCAAGACTGGATGGAAGTTCGGTCAATTCAAGCACTTCATCACTTGTAAGAAAATCAATCTTGTCCAATCCTTTTACAGATGGTATCGCAGGCTTTGAACCTGTACACAGGAATATCATTTTTGCACTTATTGTCTCCTCACCAGCTTTCATGGTATAAGGGGAAACAAACTCGGCTACTTCGTTGTAGAAATCCATTCTGTGAAGATGAGTATAACCATGCCTGATGCTTTTGATGTCTTCTGATATTGAAGTACGCATCCTTTCCATTACTGCTTTGAAATCAATATTTTCAATTGATGCTTTGATGCCGAAATCGCCTGCTTTTTCAATATCCCTAACAAGCTCTGCAGGATAGAGGAGCATCTTTGATGGAATACAACCCCTTGTAAGACAGATCCCTCCCGGTTCATCCTTGTCAATAAGAGCAACTTTCATTTCAGGGTCTGCATCCATCATTGCACTAACATAGTTCATCCCGGAGCCTGTACCTATTACAATAAGATCGTATTCTTTCATCTGATTCCCCACAGTATAATATTCCTATGACCATTGGTCGTTAATCCGTATAATCATTTCCGACTGTTTTGAGATGATTCAGTCGAAAAGCGGATGAAGAAGAGATTTAGGCGATAGTTTCCCGTTACCTGACAGATTAATATTATATGATTATAATATTAGTATAGTGCAAGAGAAATATAGGACAGTTATATATGACAAATGAAGGACAGAATTACGAGGAAAGGGAACAACTGGCCAGTAGAATAGGTTTCCTGTTAATCTCAGCAGGTTGTGCCATCGGGCTTGGCAACATATGGCGTTTTCCATATATTACCGGAAAATACGGAGGAGCTGCTTTTGTCCTCATTTATCTTGCATTTCTCATATTGCTTGGATTTCCAATCCTCCTTATGGAATATTCCATTGGAAGAGCGGGGAAACTGAACATTGCCGGTGCGATGAGAAAACTGGAACCAAAGGGTAGCAAATGACATCTGTTTGGATATATGGGAATTATAGGAAATGTCCTGCTTGTAATGTTCTACACTACGGTAGCCGGGTGGGGACTTGCGTACATATATTATTCGATCACCGGAAGTTTCAACGGACTTGGACCGCAGGAAGTAGGCAACTTTTTTGGAGCTTTTCTCAGTAACACATTAGAGATTGTATTCTGGATGGCTCTTGTTGTAATTAGTGGTTTCTGGGTATGTTCAAAAGGACTTCAAGAAGGTGCTGAAAGGGTAAGCAAGAACCTTATGGCTGGAATGTTCGTAATATTGCTGATCCTTGTCTTTAAATCAGTAACTCTTCCAGGTGCTTCTGCAGGAATCGCTTTTTATTTGAAACCTGATTTCAGTTTGATAGGTAAGGAAGCTGTTTATGCAGCCATGGGACAGGCTTTCTTTACTTTAAGTGCAGGTGCCGGGGGAATGGCAATATTTGGAAGTTATATTGGAAAGGAGCGGAGCCTTGCCGGAGAAGCAATCAATGTGGTTGCACTTGATACGTCTATTGCTCTTCTTGCAGGACTTGTGATATTCCCTGCAGCTTTTGCTTTTGGAATTGATGCAGGTTCAGGACCTGAACTCATTTTTGTGACCCTTCCCAATATATTCAATCAAATGGCTGGAGGAAGGGTATGGGGTTTTCTTTTCTTTATCTTTCTCTCCTTTGCTGCGATGTCAACGGTTATCGCTATCTTTGAGAATATAATGGCTTTTACGATTGACGAGTGGGGATGGAAGCGCAAAAAGGCAGCTCTAGTTAATGCCATTGGAATATTCATGCTCTCACTTCCATGCACACTCAGCTTTGGTCCTCTGAGCAGTATACAACCCCTGGGTTCTGGCAGTGGGATACTTGATCTGGAGGATTTTATATTCACCAGCAACATTCTGCCGATTGGTGCTTTATCAATCGTAATGTTCTGCACCCTGAAAATCGGATGGGGATGGGATGAATTCGTAAAGGAAGCAAATACCGGGAAAGGAAAGAGAATACCCGAATGGATCAGTCCATATGCGAGATATGTATTGCCTCTTATCGTTCTGACAATACTGGTGCAGGGATGGATGAATCTATTGAGATAACAACATCAAAAACAAAAAAAGTTAAATGAGGCCTATGAAACCTCATTTATTGAACAAGAGAGAAACAGTTCATTAAAATATCTTATGCTATATAGGTGCTTTTGAGTATATTATTAAACTAATATAAAAAATAGAACGTATGCAAAACCATATAGAATAATCATTCACTCATGATAGGATCACTTATTGAAACATCGCCATAAGCATGCATAATCAGAAGAAGATAACATTATGAATTAATAGAAAACAAACAAAGATAAGAACAACAAATGGATTAGTTGTAGAAAAAGTCAGTTAGAAAAAGTTAGTTTTATGAGTGAGCTGGCAGCGATCCAGAGTTCCCGA
>DAZF01000032.1 GCA_002507205.1 Methanolobus sp. UBA32
TGAAGGTCTGATCTTCCTGTTCATGATAATTGCAGCACTTGGAGCAGCACTGTTGCCAAGATACATACCTGCGATAATCTCTCTATCCGGATTGGGGTATCTGGTAAGTCTGCTATTCATATACCTGCAGGCACCTGATCTGGCACTGACGCAGGTATTGGTTGAGACTCTTTCAACCATAATCTTCCTGCTGGCGATTGTGAAGATCCCACAGAAGTTCAAGGAGCATGTCCCAAAGACAACTCTTACAAGGGATCTGCTCATTGCAGTGGCAGTGGCTTCAATGGTATTCATTTTGCTGATAAATGCCAATCAGGGAATAATACCGCCATTTGAATCGCTTTCACACTATTTCATCGAGAAGAGCCTTCCACTTGCAGGCGGTCACAATATAGTCAATGTGATTATAGTGGATTTCAGAGGATATGATACTCTTGGAGAGATATCCGTTCTCTGTCTTGCAGCATTTGGTGTCTATAACCTGATACACAGCAGGGGTGATGACGAATGACAACCTTGATAACAAAAACAGTAACAAAGATATGTTTGCCTTTGGTCATCCTCTTTTCAATATCCCTCTTACTTGCGGGACACAACAATCCCGGAGGAGGATTTATAGGGGGTGTCATGTTCGCGTCAGTGATTGCACTGACATACGTGGCATATGGTCTGGATCACATCAAATCATTCTTCAATCCTGATTGGGGTAACTGGTTTGGATTCGGCTTACTACTAGCCTCGGTCACGGCCTTTGCAGCAATTGCATTTTCACACAACTTCTTCAGAAGTGCTGTGGAATTTGTCCACCTGCCGTTTTTCGGTGAGGTGGAACTGGTATCTGCCGGATTGTTCGACATCGGAGTATACTTTGTCGTTATTGGCGGGCTGCTTTCTATTTTCAAAAACGTAGGTGACGACAAATGAACAATACACTGCTTTCCCTTACGATAGCTATACTGTTCGGTATCGGTACATTCCTGATCCTGCGCCGTGACATTGTCAGGGTGATCATCGGGCTTGGTGTACTTTCACATGCAGTCAACCTCCTGATAGTATCAACCGGAGTGTTTGCAGGAACAAAGGTCCCGATCATTACAGATGATGGCGGACATGGAGCTGCCGAAGCCACAGGAACTATATTCACAGACTCATTGTCCCAGGGTNNACAGTGGATCCGCTGGTTCAGGCGCTGGTACTCACGGCAATTGTCATCAGTCTGGCAACAACTGCATTCATATTGATACTTGCATATCGTATCTATGAGGAATACGGAACAACTGATATCAAAGAACTCAGGAGGCTCTGGGGATGATATCACTGGATACTCACTTACCAATTATACTGATAGCTGCGCCGATATTACTGGCGTCTCTCATGGTGCTTTTGAGAAAACAACCGGGAATCCAGAAGATCCTGAGCGTTTCCGTTTCATTTGTCATGTTCATAGTAAGTATACTTCTACTCCTGCAGGTCTGGTCCGGCGGGATACAGGTATATGAGGTAGGAGAATGGGGTAAATACGGTATCATGCTGGTTGCCGATCTGCTCAGTTCCGGTATGGTCGTTCTGACATCATTTGTATCATTCCTGGCACTTATTTACTCACTTGACTATATCGAGGAAAAGTCATTGAGTGCATCCTACTATCCGCTCTTCAGTTTGCTGGTGGCAGGACTTAACGGTTCTTTCCTTACAGGAGACATATTCAATCTCTTCGTCTTCTTTGAGATACTTCTGCTCTCATCATGCGGACTTGTAATAGCCAATGAAAAGGGAGGAGTTACAAAAAGTTCGGATAAGATGGAGGCAACCTTCAAGTATCTTGTACTTAACATGCTCAGTTCCATTGTAATGCTGATAGCAGTAGCTTCCCTTTACGCAACAACAGGTACACTGAACATGGCAGATATCTCGGTTAAGCTCAGTACAATGAGTGCAGCCGGAACACTTCCATGGCATGTGTTTGCCATAGCATTGATGTTTGTGGTGGTTTTCGGTAACAAGGCCGCTATTTTCCCACTTCATTACTGGCTTCCGGATGTGCATCCCACAGCACCATCACCAATAAGCGCAATGCTTAGTGGTGTGCTGATAAAGGTCGGAGCCTACGGAATGCTGAGGGTATTCTTCCTAATATTCATTGATACGCTCTACATATTCAAACCTGTGATAATCTACCTTGCACTTGCCACAATTGTGGTTGGGGCCATATCAGCTGTTGCCCAGACAGACGTTAAGCGCCTGCTTGCGTATTCAAGTGTCAGTCAGATAGGTTACGTGTTCCTTGGAATTGGATTTGGCAGTGTTTACGGACTCACAGCAGCTCTTGTTTATCTCGTGAACCATGCGTTTGCAAAGTCAATGCTTTTCCTTACTTCCGGTGGTATAATCCATCATGCAGGTACAAGGGATATGAGAAAAATGGGAGGCATGGTCGATAGTGCCCCACTTATGTCAATGATGTTCCTTATAGGCGCAATGTCCATTGCAGGGCTGCCACCAATGGGTGGATTCATAGCCAAGTTCCAATTATTCGATGCGGGAATCACTGAGAAATATTATTTTGAGATCGCAATAGCACTTGTATTTGCAGTATTCACCCTTTTCTACATGTTCAGGGCAATGTTGCTTATGTTCTGGGGCGAGAAAAGAGATGTTAATGAACATGGGGAATATTCCACACATGGTACATCCCCGTTGATCGCTCTGCCAATAATCATGCTTGCACTTGGGGTTGTGGTATTCGGACTTTATGCAGAACCGCTGATAGCTTTTGCAAATGCTACTGCCAATCAGATACTTGACCCGCAGCTCTACATTGATGCTGTAATGACGAGGGTGGTAAGATGAAAAGATACATCGCCTATTCAGCTATACTAGGTCTTGTATGGTGTTTTGTCCACGGTACTGTAAATGTTAATAATTTCGTGCTGGGGGTGCTTATTGCACCATTTATCATAAGACCATTCAAACCCCTGTTCAATTTTGATATGGAGTTTTCATTCGGCAATGCCATAAAGAAGATTCCGGCACAGATCACATATCTGTATGTGCTTATCAAGGAGATAATAAAGGCAAACATAATGGTTGCAAAAATAGTGCTTCAACCAAAAATAGACATAAAACCAGGTATAATTGCAGTACCCATCAGGACTAAAACGGATATCGGTATCACAGCTATAGCAAACACTATCACGCTTACGCCAGGTACACTGACAATCGATGTGTCTGATGATAAGTCCATTCTCTACGTTCATGCAATAGATGCAACAGATCCTGAGGCTATAGCTCAATCCATACGGGATGACCTGGAAAAATACGTATTGGAGGCATTCGAATGAACTCAATGTTACTTGAATATTCATTAATTTTTATGGTTATTGCCATCATACCATGCATATACCGGGTCATCGTAGGGCCAACTATCCCTGACAGGGTTGTGGCCCTTGATGCAATGACAACGGTAATTGTGGTGATGCTTGGTATCTACTCATTTGTAAAAGGATCCGCTTTCTTCATGGATGTGGCGCTTGTACTTGCCATAATATCTTTTGTAGGAACAGTCACAGTTGCAAAGTATCTTGATGAAGGGGTGGTATTTTGAGTACCGTTTCAATGGTCTTGGAAATTCTTAGCAATATTGTCCTGGTAATCGGATTATTCTTCGTATTCCTGGCAATGCTAGGACTTGCAAGACTTCCTGACGTGTATAACAGGTTGCATACAACTACAAAGATCGGGACTCTCGGTGCTTTCGGAGTTATGTTTAGCATACTGCTGAAGGTGGGCTTTTCCCCTATAGGTGTGAAGGCAATTACAGTAGCTCTTTTCATCCTGGTGACTTCGCCCATAGCAGCTCATATGATAAGCCGTGCAGCTCACCGACATGGAGTAGGTCTTTGTAAGGAATCTGTAATTGATGAATATGGAAAAGCATGTTCATCTGCATGCTCAATAAATGACGATGAGTGAATAATAGCAGCTTCTGGCGTAATGCCAGAACAATTCTTTTTTATAATGATTTAAATACTACTTGCATGAATCCATATTCCTCATGCTTGTGATAAACGTCTGAAATATCCAACAAAAACCAATCTTCAGGTTCCCAATTATTTATCGTGAGCGGGTTGGGGAGTGGGGGTTAGTGTGGGAGTGGGGTTAAAAATGGACCCGCTCACTGCGTGACTAGATGAAATAATCATATATAAATATTGCCTTTTACGGGACAGCAAGCTGAATAAATGTCTCAATTGGATAAAATAAACGGTTTTATGTTATAATTGTCACCTTAAATTTATAAAGACTCTTGGCAAAGATGAACAAAAAACTTATGAGCCTTATCATCTAATATTGGCTGCAGTCTATTGAATAGTACAATAAAAAGGCACTTCTAAAATGAAGTCGATTTTTTAATATAATACCGAATTATGAAAAAGAACACAAGGGTATTCTACATAAGTGAGGATGATCGGGAATCTTCTATTCAGGAAGCAGCAAGAATCCTTAAAGAAGGTGGAACTGTTGCTTTCCCCACTGAGACTGTCTATGGACTTGGAGCTGATGCCCTCAATGAAAAAGCAGTACTGCAGATATTTGAAGCAAAAGGCAGACCAGCAGATAACCCACTTATAGTTCATGTGGATTCAAAGGAAAGCTGTCTGAAACTTGTCAGAAGTATACCTGATAAAGCATCTGTCCTGATGGATAAATTCTGGCCGGGTCCACTGACTCTTATTATGGAAAGGAAGCCGATAGTTCCTGATGTAACAACAGGGGGTTTAGATACCGTAGCTGTCAGAATGCCTGAAAACCTGATAGCTCTGGAACTGATAAAACATTCGGGAATACCTATAGCGGCGCCAAGTGCTAACCTTTCAGGAAAACCAAGTCCTACAACAGCAGAACATGTTTTGTGTGACCTTTCCGGAAGGATAGATGCACTTATAGATGGCGGGGAAGTTTCCATTGGGCTTGAGTCGACGGTAGTTGATATGACATCAGAGGTCCCTGCGATACTAAGACCTGGAAAAATAAGCAAAGAAGAACTTGAAGATTGCATAGGGGAGGTCAAGGTTGCTTATGATGACAAGGTGCATCCGGAAAGCGAGACCGTCCGTTCTCCCGGAATGAAATATACACATTATTCTCCGGAGTCAAGTGTTATCCTGGTTGAAGGGGAACACGGTCATGTGGTTTCCAGAATAAAAGAGCTTATTGTCGATCTTAGTTTGAGGAATGCAAAAATCGGGTTGTTGCTTACAGAAGAATCCCATAATAATTTTTCAGAATATCTTTCATATTCCATGGGTAAGAAAGACAAACCTGAACAGGTTGCAAAGAATTTATTTTTTGGACTTCGTTATCTGGATGAAAGAAACATAGATATAATAATAGTGGATGGTTCTTTTAGGCCGGATGGAATAGGAATGGCAGTTTTTAACAGAATTCGAAAGGCTGCAGATATGATTATCAAAGTGTAGTGGTTCTATGAATAAAGAAAAAAAGCATATTGTCCATGAAAAGCAAAAGTATATCAGTATTATCTATCGGAATCGGAAATTGCTTAAGGTCAATGTACTGATACTCAGTATTGGTCTTGCACTTTCATATCTTGGATATGAAGATATGGGGGAACCCATAATCTGGTTAGGCATAATAATATTCGGATATGCGGCGTTGTCCAGTTATATGGCAAAAAAACAACTAAAACAGTAATTTAAAGTGTGCAGATTTTACTTATAAGACGTACTTAGCAATCCTTCTCAAAATAGTTTCTCTAAGCTTTATTTTGTTTGAAAACCAAGATGGTTATGGTGGTCGTAATTTGTCTCCGTATCCCCAGTATTTAGGGAATATTCGCTTTCGTACCACACCAGATACCACCAAACAACTAGCAAATAGAAGGAGATAGAGGCAGGCCATTTAAACCTGTCTCTTACTTTTATATCATTTTTTTTTTGCTATTTTGGGATTCTTGGTCAATTTGAATATATCTTCTGTTCTTCTATACAAAAATAATTTCATATTAATCACGAAAAAGCCCAAAAATCAAGGGAAATAATCACAGCCAGATAGAAATTAAGGCGTTATAATCCTTAATAATTATCCATAATATAGTTTCCTCTCCATTTATTTGCTGTAAACACAAATGTATGGATTGTAATCATGATTTTGTCTCCAGGTTTTTTCGTATAAGACAGACTCTGATTAAGAAATAGTATCAACGTACCCCCACCGTACCACCATAAACGGAATCAGGGAAATAAGTGGTCTATCAGGCCATTTATTTCTCACAATTATTTTTTGATATGTTCTCTCTTTTATGTTTACATTTCTTCATTATATCTCTTTGTAAACAAATCGGAACCTATATATCTTCATAATTAAAAAACGGATATTAATTACTGAACAAATAGGCCGTTGTGCCTATAAAACCGTAACGGGGGTTACATAATGTGGGGTATTAGCAACTTTGTTAAATATACAGTTATGACTTTATTGGTCCTGATGATAGCCATCGGGAATGCATCTGCAACAGCATCGATTTCTATCTCTCCTGAATCGCATACCGGTCTATCTCCCGGTGAAACATTTAGTGTAGATGTTGATGTTAATTCCGGCATTGACCAGTTAAGTGCAATACATATAGTCTTGGACTATGATTCTAATGCTTTTGAGGTAATCAGTATCACAAAAGGAAGCCTCCTTGAAAATGATGCGCTTATAGAGCCGGAAAGTGGTGATGATGGGGATGGCACTATAACCTATGGATTTGCTGATGCGAGCTATGATGCGCCAGGAAGTGGGACATTGATATCCATCGAATTCCAGACAAAGGATACTATTGAGGGTGTTTACAGTCTCAGTTTCAAGGAAGCGAAGCTTCTGGATCAAAATAAAGATTACCTTGCCGGTGAAGCAACCGGAAGCTCGGTGGTAGTTGGGGATGTAACAGATGATGCTTCAACACCTTTGGAAACCATTGATCTTGCAAGCCAGACTAAAAGCCCATCTAGCAGCATCAGCTCATCAACATCTGTTGTGGAACCGCAATTAGGATATGCATATATTTTTGGTTTCCATCCTGATGACTATAAAGCAATAGAAAGATATGGTGTAGCACAGAGTGAAGAATCCTGGTCACAGAATAGTCTTAAGCTGGAGAATGAACTTGTAACTGAGTTCGAAGGCCAATATTTATTCCCTCAAGGTAAGATTGTATCGATTGGCTCCAACTCTGCCGGATATCTGGTAGTCGTATTCTATGAACCACTTATGGTCGATCAAACTGAAATGGATCTGATCTATGGAATAATTGACCGGAATGCACAGGATATGGACATAGGTAATGTGCCAGTGGAGTTTGGCGAAGGTACGATTTCTGATATAAGTGATAATTTGCAGGAATTAATTCAAAGAGTGCAGTCAATGAAGGAAATGGAACTTGAAGACTTCATGAACAATGAAAGTCCTTTGTATGATCCTTTAGTAGTAGCGACAGCCGGTAAACTGCCGCAGATAAACACCGAGAAGGAATGCTGGCAATGGTATTTCCAGGATTCATATGCTATATCTCTCAACATGAGTGACGAGATAGATGATTATTTGCAAAATGGTATACTTCTGAGCACGGGTTTATCGCCTGACGGGTACTTTGAGGTAAAGATCAATGAGGATACCGACGCAAACAAAAAGCAACTTATCACTGATGTATATGAGATCATGAACAGAGAAGCCACGAACACCGGTGTAAGCGAAGTTCCTGTAGTTTTCAAACTGGCCAGTCCTGATGAAATAGAGGACAAGCTAACGTCAACTCCGGAAGATGAAGCGGCACTAGAAGAAGAGGAAGCTACTGAAAGTGAAGCAGAAACTACTCCAGGTTTTGGTTATCTTCTAGGTATTCTATCTCTCACGCTGGCGTATTTCATGAGGAGTAAAGCATAGTTATAATCAGAAGGAAGAACTCATGAACACGATAAGAATGTTACCTTTTTTAAAAAGGTTTTTTCTTTATCTTACTATTTTGTTCCTGGTGTGGGTCCCTATAGGCGGAAGGTATTTTGCGGCTTCCGTTGTTATTGTGGACCCTGTAAATTTCTTTTTGTTTTATCTACCTTTGAACTTCATTCCTTTTGTTGCCCTGGTACTTGCTACGTCTCTTGAAAGGAAGAGGACCATGAAAATTTTGCTGATAGGCCTGTTGCTAACGATTATTTTCAATTTAGTGATAATATATTTGCAACTACTTTTCTTCTCTTATCAGGACGAGTTCCTCTATATGTATGCTATTGGAAGGATAGCTTTTCCGTTCCTTTTATGGCTGATCTTTACCTACGACGCAGTCCTTGTTCCATTACAAAACAGATCTAATGTGTGATTACTGTCCTCTTTTTCATTTTTGGTTTCATACAAATTTCTAATATCTATCGCTCTTCATTTACTTTTTTCATGTAACATTATTTAGTAACAATGTTTCTTATCTTTGTTTGCTAGCAGAGTTCTGAAGTTTTATTTCTTATCGGTTTATAAAATCTGACTTCATATCATTGTTTGGGGTTGTCGGTGGGATTGTCCAAGACAGCTTCACTGGGGTATCATTAAACGATTGGAGACGGAGTCATGTTTGATGGTATCAAAAAGTCGTATGACTTAAGAAAGGAGGATACTAACAATGAAAGTGAAGTTCCAGCGCAAGCATTTAGTAATTGCTATTGCTCTCATTACTATATTTTCAATAGCAAGTTCTGCAAATGCTGCTGATGACGCAAATTCATTGAGACTATATGGAGAAGAAGGATACAGTGCAGCATTCCCATACACTGATCCGGAGGCACCATTCGATCCAATGAATGTAGAATCGCCAGTGAAAGATTTTGTAACGTTTAATCCGGCCTTACTTGAAGATGATATTGTTGTAAACAATATTGACTCCAAGCAGAAGGTCTTTGCAAGACAGTGGTTCGTGCCAGAGTACACAGAACCAACTGGTATGGTATGGCTTGATGATTTCAGGTGTACGATCTTTAAGGAAAATGATACAGTAGAAGAACTCATCACTGAAGATAATGCTGAATTATTCAAGATACCACCTTCAGAGTGGAAGACTGAATGGATTCCAGATCACAATGAATATGTCTGGGAAGATGTAGTTACAGACTACACTTACATGTTCGTTGACAAGCACTACCAGCCAAGAGCTGCAACAGCAATGAGCACAACACGTGCTTACTGGACCACATTCTGGTTCCCGGTTGCAGACAATGACGATGAACAGATCGGTATAGACGGCTATGACATGAACGCTGATGGCGAAGATGACATGGTAGTTCTTAAGAAGGTCGGTGACTTCAACCACGATGGCTACAAGGACATAGAGATCAGTTCTGAGCTCATGGCTGTAGGTGTTGGCGACACTGTTCAGTTCCTTGACCATGAAGTAGTAATCGAAGGCATATATATTGTCGACGGCAAAATAGACAGAGTTGCTGTAAAGGTATACTATACTGGTAACGATGAAGCTGAACAGATTGGTGGACTCTGGAACGTTAATGTTGGAGACCGCAATTACCTTAGTGCAGGACGCCACACAGTAACAATGGACAGGCCACAGTTCTATGAACCATGGTTCCTTGAGATTGAAGCTACTGGTGTTGCCAGTGACAAGGTTTTGATGAACGTTGGACGTCAGCTCTATGAAAGAGAAACATTCTTCGTAGATGGTGCAGAATATGACGTCGCCAGGATATATGGTCCAGAGTATAACAGTGTTAAGTACATCACTATCAGAAACCCTGTACCAGAACACCAGGATGTCGCACTTAATGACCTCTCAGTTGTCAAGGAAATGGTTGACAACGGTGAGTATCTCCCATTGCTGCCACCATTCAACAAGATGCACACAATGGTTGATGACATCAACATCCCACACACAGAAGCATGCTGCTCATACACGGGATATGTGGGTTCAATTCTAAACTCTGCTGCTCCTGATGGGGAATGGTATGAAGATGAATGCATATTTGATGCATATGACACTGTAGAAGAACGTAAGATCTACGATGTTGATCCATTGCTAATCTACTTCATCGACAAGACTATTGAGCCAAGATTCCACACCAATCTACTTGAGATGCTAGATGAAGGTGCAGATCTTAGTTCTATCGAGGCTGATGAGGCATGGAAGTGGCTGCACATCAGGACAATGCCAGAATTCTACAAGGAGTTTGTATATCCTGTGATGCCGGATATTGATGATGGTACAGGTGACTTCCTCGTAACAAGTTCCTTCAGAGCAGAGAACTCAAAGAAGTGTGAAGACTTCTATCAATACATCTGCAACATTGACAACTTCGTCTGGCCACAGAGACTTATGTTCGTCTATGACCAGGAAACAGGAGCTGAAGATATCTATGTCAATGAGATAGATTCCGAGACCAACGGACTCAGAGTCTATGGTGAAGGCGATATGAATGCTGCATTCCCATACAGTGATCCGGAAGCACCATTTGATCCATTGAATGTAGAAGCACCTAAGAAAGACTTTGTAACACTCAACCCAGCCAAGATAAAGGCAGGAATTGTTGTGGACAACAAGGATTCACACGAGAAGGTCTTCTTCAGACAGTGGTTCGTACCTGAATACACCGAACCAACCGGTAAGGTATGGCTTGATAATCCAAATAAGTACGTCTGGGAAGATGTCGTGAACGAGTACACCTACATGTTCATTGACAAGCACTACCAGCCAACTGCAGGTATGGCAACTTCCAATGGTAACCCTGCCAACTTCTGGGACTTCATGGACCAGGATGCAGGACTATGGACATACTTCTGGTTCCCTGTATCTGACATGGACGATTCACAGATCGGTCTTGACAGTATGGACATGAACTATGACGGAAACAGTGACATGACCTACCTGCTTGGAGCCGCTGATATGAACGGTGACGGAATGAAGGACGTAGCAATAGGTTCCGAGATATTCGCAGTTAATGTTGGCGACAGGCTGCAGTTCCTTGACCACATTGTAGAGATCGAAGACATCTACTACGATGGACAGGGTCAGATCGACAGAGTTGCAGTTAAGATATACTACAATGGTAACATGATCCCTGAACAGATCGGTGGACTGCACAGCATCAATGTTGAACAGGGTGTCCTTAGTGCAGGACGTCACACTGTAGTTATGGATACACCAGACTTCTACGAGCCATGGGCAATGCAAATCCTTGGTACCAGCACAAGCAACGACAAGGTACTGATCCGTGTTGGACGTCTGCTCCACACCAGTGAATCCTTCTTCGTGGATGGTGCTGAATACGCTGTTGCAATGATCTACGGTCCAGAAGACAACAATGTCAAGTACATCACCATAAGGAACCCATTGCCAGAACACAAGGACATCTCACTGAACGNNTTTCCGTTGTTAAGAGAGGTGTTTATGATGGCGAGATCATGCCTGTGCTACCACCATTCAATGGTGAACACATTATGATCGATGACATCGACATTCCACACAATGTACCAAGTGAAGGCATGACCTGCTACTATGGACAGTGGTTCGATTCAAGCGCAACCGATGATCTGCTCTGGTATCATGACATGTACATCAACACACCGTATGACACAATTGCAGAGCGCATGTTTACCGTGCCAGCAACTGAGATCTACTTCACAGGCAAGGACTATGAGCCAAGGTTCCACACCAACCTGCTGGAGCTTCTCAGAGAATGCACTGTTAACTCTGGTGCAACAAGTGTTCAAACAGACATGACACATGAGACCTGGAAGTGGCTACACATCTACACCATGCCAGACTTCTACAAGGAGTTTGTCTACCCAGATGTACCAAATGCAGGCGGAAACGGTGACTATCTGCTGACAAGTTCATTCACTGCACCTAACACAGTGATATGTGACAATGTCGAGACCCCACCAGTCTATCCAAGGATGATGTTCACATATGATCCAACGGATGGCACAGGTCTGTACATGAACGGTGGTGTTCCAGTAGTTGAACCACCGGTTGGTGAGATGAAGGGTGATTACGATGGAAACGAAATCGTCAACTTCGATGACTTTGTTGAATTCGCAGCATGCTACAACTCAGTAATGGGTGACAGCAACTACAACGCAATCTTCGACTTTGATGAAGACAGTGACGTAGACTTCGATGACTTCGTAGAGTTCGCAGGAGTATATCAGTCTTAAGCCTGATGTAAGAGGTGAAATCATGACAAAAATAACACGTAAGGGAATGGCAGGATCAACTGCCATCCTTTTAATATTTTGTGCATGTTTCATGGTGGGCGTAGGACTTGCAGCGGCTGCACCTTCAGTGTCAGTAGATCCGCAGACGAATGAGTACGATGCAGGTGATACGTTTCAGGTAAGTGTGTTGGTCGATTCCGACACATCTAATCTGCGTGCTGTGAACCTGCAGCTGGATTACGATTCGGCCGCACTCACGGTGAACAGCATAACCGATGAGAACTTGCTTGGTGCAGGAGCACTCGTAGCACCGGGAAGTGGTGACGACGGTGCAGGTACCATAACATATGGTATTGCATCTACTGCTGGTCTTGGTAACTATGTGCCAACGGCCGGTACGATGTTAACCATTGATTTCGAGGTAAAGGCAACTGCAGCAAATGGTACTTACAACCTTGATCTGAACAGTGTATCTCTCAAGGACCAGGACAACGCAGTTATTTCGGGAGTTGCAATTGCAGATGGAACAGTGAAAGTTGGCGATGAAGTAACACCACCAACAACATCTGAGCCTGAAGTAATGATCACTCCTACAGCAAGCGGTCCTGTTGGCCCGGGTGACACATTCCAGATAGAGGTTGAAGTCGATTCAGCTGACTATAACCTGCGTGCTGTGAACCTGTTGCTGGATTACGATTCAGCCGCACTCATGGTAAACAGCATAACCGATGAGAACTT
>DAZF01000078.1 GCA_002507205.1 Methanolobus sp. UBA32
GTAAGCGTGGAGTAGTTCACTAATACCTCAGTGGATAACATATGAATGAAATAATAATCTGGTTTTTGATAGCTCTTTGTCTGCTTCAGTCAGCCACCTTCTCAGGACTTACCATTGGTCTTTTCGGCCTGAGTCCTCTAAGGCTTGAAATTGAAGCTGAACTGAAAAATCCCCATGCATTGAAGATCATTGGATTTCGTAAGGATGCTAATTACTTGCTGTCCACTCTTCTATGGGGCAATGTTGCGGTGAACACTCTGCTTGCGTTGTTAACAGACACCGTGCTGACAGGAGTTGGAGCATTTGTTTTCTCCACCGTTGTAATAGCGACTTTCGGAGAACTGGTGCCACAGGCATATTTCTCACGCAATGCACTGAAAATGGGAGCCTATCTCTCACCCCTGGTAACGTTCTACAGTATATTGCTGTATCCTGTAGCCAAGCCTTCTGCGATAGCCCTTGACCGGATCCTTGGAAAAGAAGATGTGGAATATTTCAAAGAGAGGGCATTCCGTACAATGATATCAAAACATGTGGACAGCCCTCGTTCGGACATCGGTAGATTTGAAGGTACAGGAGCATTGAATTTCCTTTCTATCGACGATCTTACAGTCAAAAAGGAAGGATCCATTGTCCACCCTCTAAGTGTCATACAATTATCCTTTGAAGGTAATTGGCCTGTGTTCCCGGTTGTAGAAAGCGAGTCAGGGAAGGAATTGCTCCGACATATAGGGGCCTCTGGCAAGAAATGGATCATTGTTCTAAATGAACAGAATGAACCCAGGATAGCTATCGACTCGGACGGATTTTTACGAGGCGCTCTTAGTACTGATAAAGCGTTTGATCCTAATAAATACTGCCACCATCCAATTGTGATATCAGATCCTAACACGAAGATAGGTAGTATCATCAACAGATTGAAGGTATATCCTATAGATTCTGAGGATGATGTTATAGATAATGATCTGGTACTTTACTGGAACAATGAAGACCCTGAAAAGATAATCATAACGGGTTCGGATATACTGGGCCGCCTTCTCAGGGGAATAGTTGTCAGAGTTGAATGAGGATTCTGTGTTGTATTTAATGGATGGTTTCATGGGACTTAATTTGCAGGACTTTATTACTGTAAATCGCTTACTTTCATCTGGCATGAGAGTTCTTGCAGTTTTTATCATCCTTGTTTTGATCAGTATAGTTATTGATGTGCTGAAAAATAATCTTCTGCGTAAGGCTAAAACGAAGAAACAAAGTTCCAACATCAAATTAATGAGTCAGCTATTCAGGTATTCACTCTATCTGATAATTATTCTATTCGCTGCTCTTTCATATTCTAATGCATGGTCTGAATTTGGTGTATTTCTTGGTCTGCTTTCAGCAGCTATTGGTTTTGCTCTCCAGAAACCGATGACGGGTATAGCTGCCTGGATCATGGTGGTAACCAAAAGACCATTTGACATAGGTGATAGGATCACAATAGGTGATGTGAAAGGTGATGTTGTAGATATCAATCTGACGCATGTGCATGTTATGGAGATTGGTGGTCTTATCATTGATGAGGAAAACTCCGGCAGAGTGGTAATGGTTCCTAACTGGATGCTGTTTGAGAAAAATATCATTAATTACACTTTAAACAATGATTTTGTTCTTGACAGTGTGATAGTGAATGTGACATATGAGAGCAATCTTGATCATGCAATTGAAATAGCTGACCTTGCAGCCCGAAAATACCTTGCAGGCATTATCAGTACCAGTCCTGGAAATCCTCGTATAAGACTTGAGTTCCAGGCAAGTGGGGTAGATGTCCATATAAAGTATTTCTCTCCGGCCCGGCAGTTAAATGAGTATTCCACTAAGATCACAAAAGAGATATTTGACCGTATAAGGGTTTTTGGTGATGTGGAAATTGCTTATCCTCATACTGAAGTCGTTTTTCGTAGAAAGAAAGAGTAAAGGTCACCCGACAATCACCATTTGAAGAAGCGGGTGACAAATGGAGAATCTTTCCTGATAGCATACTTTCTGAATTCATCGACTCCAAGCAGCAGCAGAGCAAATGGAACTGCAATAAGTATATATTTCATGGATATTGCTGCTGTATTGAATACAAGGTTCACCAGTGGGTTGTAGATGATGAAAGCCAGTATAAGAAGCTCGCTGGCTATACCGAGAATTATTACACGGTTGCTAAAAAATCCTTTTGTCAATACGGATTGCCGTCTTGTCCTTGATGTAAATACGTTTGCTATCTGGCAGACAATAACGGCTGCAAAGAATGCTGTTATTGCCTGCATATAAAGAGCGTCTGAGAATGGCAGTTGCTGTCCCCATTTCCATCCGCCATCGAACAGCACTGCAAAGTAGCATGCAAATCCTGCAGCAGCTTCTATGGGTCCTTTGATTCCGTAGGACGTTAACAGTACCTGAGGTGTGAGCAGCTTCTCTTCCCTCGAGCGTGGAGGACGCTTCATAATATCCCCTTCCCCTTTTTCAACAGCAAGGGCCAATGCAGGGATTATATCGGTTCCAAGGTCTATGGCAAGGATGAGCTGTACGTTCATTGGCAATGGCAGTGCAAGCAACACAAAGGCTATGAATGGCAATATTTCAGGGACATTGCTTGTCAGGATGTAGGCTATGAACTTCTTGATGTTATCAAAGACGGTTCTGCCTTCTTCAATTGCATTGACTATGGTAGCAAAATTATCATCTAGCAGCACCATGTCTGCTGCTTCCCTGGCAACGTCCGTACCACTTCCCATGGCGACTCCCATGTCAGCAGTCTTCATGGCAGGTGCATCATTGACACCGTCCCCGGTCATTGTTACAATTTCGCCTGCCGCCTGGAAGGCATGCACTATCTTGAGTTTCTGCAACGGGGATGTGCGTGCAAATACAATGCTTGGAGCTTTCAGTCTTTGTGCAAGCTCTTCTGTTGAGAGTTCCTCAAGTTCCGAACCTGTTATCAGGACAGGTTCAATGTGATCGTCGGTAAGACCCACGGTTGCAGCTATGGAACGTGCGGTTACCGGATGGTCGCCTGTTATCATGACAACCTTGATACCTGCAAGATGGCATTTTTTAATGGCTTCTTTTGCTTCCGGTCGTGGAGGGTCTACAGCACCTGCAAATGCAATGAAGATGAAGCCATCTTCATATTCGTTATCACTATCTGCTTTCCTGTAAGCAAATGCAAGTACTCTTTCCCCTTTCTTTGCCATTACAAGGTGTTGTTCTTCAAGGGATTTTTTTTGCACTTCGTCAAGTATCTCTTCCTTTCCATCAATCATTATGTGACTGCACATGTCGAGAATAACTTCCGGTGCTCCCTTCAGGTATGCTTCCATCTCTCCGTTTGGTGTTCTGGAGATGACCTGCATTCTCTGTTTTTTAGAATCGAAAGGATATTCCGCAAGCCGGGGAAAATCGTCCTTCATTTTGTTTATGTCGGTGAATTCACTGGCGTAAACGAGCAAAGAACCTTCAGTGGGATCACCTTTGTATCCCGGTTTTTCTTCTGTGAGTCTGGAATTGTTACATATGGTGGCCACACGCAGAAACATGTCGGATGGGTTGGCCTTTTTCTCCACATCCAGATGGCCTGAACCTGTGTAAACAGAATGAATGGCCATCTTGTTCTGTGTAAGGGTCCCCGTTTTATCTGTACAGATAACAGTTGTGGAACCAAGTGTTTCAACCGATTCCAGCTGTTTGATCAGTGCGTTCCTTTTTGCCATTCGCTTTGATGCGAGACTCAGGGCAAGCGTTACCGTTGGCAATAGTCCTTCCGGTACATTTGCAACGATGATACCAATGGCGAAAATGAGATTTGCAAGGAATGTATCCTGAATGAGGAATCCTATCAGGAAGAAGGAAACTCCAAGAAATATTGCGATTGCGGAAATGACCTTTATAAAATCATTGAGTTCCTTGCGTATGGGTGTGTCCATGGAAGATGTCTGTTCTGTCAGGGCTGCAAGCTTTCCTATCTGGGTGTCCGAGCCGGTGCCAAAGATGAGTGCTTTTCCGTTTCCTGTCTGGACAAGTGTTCCTGAGAATACCATGTTCCTGCATTCCAGCATGTTGGGATGTGTACAGTCCAGTGAGCGCAGTTGTGGTTCAGCTTCTCCGGTTATTGGTGAGTTGTCAACCTTCAGTGAGTTCTCTTCAATGAGTCTTCCATCTGCAGGTATCTTGTCACCTTCCTCAAGGTAGACCACATCACCCACTACTATTTCAGTGGCAAGTATCTCTTTGATCTCTCCATCCCGCAACACTCGTGCCTTTGGTGGGATGAGGTTCTTGAAACTCGCCATTATCCTTTCGGCCTGGTATTCCTGGATGAATGTGAAACTGCCATTGAGTATAACAACTCCCAGCAGAGCTATGGCAATGAAAATATTGCCCTGTCCGGGGTCAAGCCACTCAGCAATGAATGAAAGTATGGAACCAAACAAAAGTAAAAGTGAAAAAAAGTTCCTGTATTGTTTTAAGTATTTGATCAGGAGGCTCTCTTTGCCAGTTTCCTCGAAAACGTTCCTTCCACAAAGGGCAATTCTTCTGCTTGCCTCTTCAGAAGATAAACCTTCAGCTGATGCATCAAGTTTTTCGAGAATCTGCTCCAGTGAAATATTATGTTCATCTCCACTGGATACACATTGAACGGCTCTTTCTTCCGTCACTCAGTCACCCACACTCTATATGATTTATGAGGTGATATGATAAAATCATTGTGATTGTTGGCCTTCGATCCAATTGTAAATTTTGTTCACTGAAATGATAAATAAATATTCCAGAGTCCAAGGGCAATGAAATTGACGGCCATTGCTGCAAGTAAAAGACCCATGAGCCTTGTAAAAACTAACATTCCTGTATATCCAAGGAATTTGTATATCCTTCTGGAAAAACGGAACAGGATGAGTGCTATCGCAAATGTGAGCAATATAGCAAATATGACTGCCATATTCTGTAATATTGAAGCTGCACTTCCCATTAGAACAATTACAGTAGTAATAGTACCCGGTCCTGTCAAAAGCGGGAGTGCGATAGGGAAAATCCATATGTCGCTACGGTCCATGGATTTGTCTATTTCTTTGTCAGTGATACTTTCGCGGGAAACCTTTGCCAGTATCATATCAAAAGCCACGACAAAAAGCAGCACACCACCGGCTACTCTCAGTGCATCAATGCTGACCCCAAAGAAATTAAGTATCATTTTTCCCGACAATGCAAAAAACAAAGCCATCATGCATGCAAGAATTACGGATTTTGTGGCAAGTGCATTCTTCTCTTCCAGTGTTATATCACTTGTCAGTGAGACGAATGTGACAACTGCACCAACCGGGCTGACTATGGCAAAAAGGGAGCTGAATGAATATATCAAAAATGCAATGTTGTCCGTCTTTTCTCCCCCGTGTCAATTTGCCTAAACTCTTTTTTATGAATACATAAGAGTTGTGGTTATTGTGATCATATGCTAAGTTTGAAGGGTGTGCGTGAGTTATTTTGAGTTCACAATTGTTGAAAGAAAATCCAATGCGTTTATTATTATTTATATATTGGTTTACATTCGGTGCATCTATTTTGTTACACAACTAAAAATAATGTCTAATGTATTTATATTTTCACGATATCTTTATATACTGGTAATTATAAAACCGCAAATTGTCAGAGGAATATTACTCTGAAGCATTTGAGGATGTGGGTCATTTAATATCCATCAAACTACCTCCACTCCACCACATCCCACTTCCCAAGTTACCCTGGCTTTGTCAGGGTAACTTCCTCTGGGTAAAATCTATTTTTGAATTAGATCGCTAATCCAATCTGGGGTAGCTGATGGTTTACAAAACAAGTAGTTAATTTGTAAAAATAAGTGAGTTCTGTCCAATCAATAATATTTAGTCCAGATCATCATCACCAATCGGTAATTCAAATGTGAAATTACTTCCTTTTCCAACTTCACTTTCAACACGGATATTTCCACCATGTAATTCTATAAGTTCCTTTACAAGGGCAAGTCCAAGACCTGTTCCCTGGTAACTTCTGGATATGGATGAATCGATCTGGCTGAAAGGCTTGAAGAGTTTCTTCTGGTCTTCTGTGGAAATGCCAATTCCATTATCTATAATAGAAACAAGTATCTTTTTACCTTTGACTTTAGTAAGTATGGTAATCTTACCGCCATCGTCTGTAAATTTAATTGCATTTCCCATCAGGTTATACATTATTTGCTTGATTTTTGATCTGTCGGCTCTCAGTGTTGGCATATTCTCCTGCACATCCACATTAACGCTTATATTTTTCCGGGATGTGAGGGTCTGCGTCATAGCTACAATATCATCGATTACTGTTTTCATATTCAGCATATCAATATGTAACTCCATTTTTCCTGCTTCCACTTTGGAAATATCAAGTATGTCATTGATGAGGTTCAACAGATGATGTCCACTGTCTGAGATATGCTTCATGTAGTTTTTCTGCTTAGGACCAAGTTCTCCTGTAAGGCCATCGAACATGACATCTGAAAAACCGATGATGGAATTCAATGGTGTACGCAGTTCATGACTCATGTTCGCAAGGAATTCGCTTTTTGTGCGACTGGCAGTTTCCGCTTCTATCTTTGCACTGATCATAGCTGCTTCAGTCCGGACCCTGTCTGTTATATCCCTTCCTACTGTCTGAATCATACCATGTTGTGTCTGGAGGAATGAAGCACTAACATCCACATATATCAGACCCCCATCTGAGCGAACCATCCTGTTTTCTTTACGGCAGTAACCTTCGGTCTTGATTTTCCCAATCCTCGATTTAATTTCTACTCTATCTTCATCCAATGTTAGATCCATAATCGATTTTTGTTTTAATTCGGTTTCACTATAACCAAACATTTCACAAGCCCTGTCGTTTGCTTCCAGTATTCGTCCATTAAGGTCATGGATCATTATGGCATCATTAGATTTTTCAAACAGGCTCCTGTATTTAGTTTCATTTCTGATAATTTCCTCTTCGGCCTTTTTTTGCTTACTGATATCTCTCACAATGGCCTGGGCAAGATCTGGATATCCTTCAAGGACTTTAGCGTTTACTTCTGCATCGAAAGTTTCGCCATTTGCCTTTGCATACAATGTATGAAGATAGACACTTCCATCTTCTCTGAATTGCTGCATCCCCCGTTCACCAGCAGCTTTATGGCGGGGGGCCAGAAGATCGCTCACATTCATTTTTTGGAATTCTTGTCTTGTATATCCGAAAATTTTGCAAGCTTTCTCGTTCACATCCATAATCTGCCCATCAACATGATTCAGGAATATGGCATCATTGGACTGTTCGAAAAGAGATCTGTATTTTTCTTCCTTAAGTTTCAATTCGTGTTCTGCTATTTTACGCTCTGTTATGTCCTGCAGTGTACCAGTTACTTTTGCGACTTTACCATCTATGATTTTAGGACGGCCACTTGTCCTGACCCATCTATGATTTCCTTTTGCAGTGATGAATTCCAGTTCAAGATCATATGGTTCAGCTTTTTCAATAGCGATATTGATTGCATTTTCAATAATATCTCTAGAACCGGGTGGATAAAAAGTCAATTCTGTCTCAACAGTAGATGGATTATCTTTATCCTGTTCATGGATTTCTGCAGATTCGCTTGTCCACGTACCCTTACCGGATGCTACGTCCAATTCCCATCCGCCAATTTTTCCAATCCTTCCTACTTCACTCAGGAGTGCTTCACTTTCTTTTAGTTTTTCTTCAGCTTCTTTACGTTCAGTGATATGTTCAACGAAAACTATAATGCCACCAATAGTACCATCAGCTGCTTTCCATGGCCGTACTTCCCCTCGTAACCAATGTACTCTACCATTGTTCCCTTCAAAATGTCTTTCGTTGATGGGAACAACTTCTCCTTGTAAGGCGCGTCGGTGCATCGCTTTATGTTCATCATCAAGTTGAGGGATGACGTCATAATGGTGCATTCCTGTTATATCCCTGTTACCAAGGGAAAAGTCATTGATAAATTGCCTGCTTGTGGCTATATGTCGCATATCACGATCTAACATCACTAACGAAACCGGTGCATGCTCTATAAACAGTCTCAGTTTTTCCTCATGCTCAATAAGTTTATTTTCAGCATTCTTGCGCTTTGTTATATCGTGAGAAACACCGACTACAATATTTTTCCCAAGTCTATATGCATTAATGCTGAAGTGCTTTTTTAATTCATCAGAATATATTTCAGCCGCAGCAGGAATTCCGGTAAGTGCCACATTCCTGTACAGGTCAAGAAAAGTGTTTTTCCTTTTTTCAATACCCGGGTAAACTTCAGTTACACGCTTTCCTATTACGTCTTCGGCTTTTAGTCCGGTATGTTCCTGAAAGGAATCATTTACTTCCTTAAAGACAAAATCTACTGGATAATCATTTTCATCCTTGATTATTTCTGTGATCACTACCTCATTCATGCTATTCTCAAAGAGGCCACGGTACTTCTTTTCACTGTCTATGAGAGCTTTTTCTGCCTTCTTTTGATCGGTAATGTCCCTGAACTCGACAACCCTTACCTTTTTTCCTTTATAGGGGATACTCTTTGCTTCCAGTCGGAGGGGATATACGCTACCATCTTTGCGAAGTCCCATTACTTCATATGGCTCTTCATAGCCCTGAAGGATATTGTCCATTACAGTGCTTCTGAATGATTCTGCAATGAGCAGTAATCCGTCCATTCCTACCAGTTCTTCATATGAATAGCCGGTTATTTCTGAAAGACCCTGGTTGCAATCAAGGATCATTCCTTTGTCGTGGATGGTAATTCCGCCGAAAGACGCGTTATGCAGTACTTTGAACCGCTCCTCGCTTTCCCTGAGTGCAATTTCAGCTTCTTTGCGCTCAGTGATATCCCTGACAAGAGCCTGGGATGTGTTATTATATCCTTTCAGAGCTTTTGCATTTACTTCCACTATTAGCAGGTTCCCATCTGCAGTGATGAATCTGCTTTCTGCCTGAATTTTTCCATTTTTAATGAACCTACTCATATTTTCTTTTGCAGATGCCCTCCTTTCAGGAGGCATAAGATCATAAATGGTCATATTCTGCAATTCTTCTCTGGAATAACCAAGCATTTCACATGTCTTGTCATTAACTTCCAGTATCTCTCCTTTAAAAGTGTTTATAATAACTGCATCACTTAATTCCTCTACAAGGGATCTGTACCGCTCCTCACTTCGGGCAACCTCTTCCTCAGCAAGTTTTCTGGGTGTGATGTTCATCGATGTTCCGTATGTCAGGAAAGTTCCGTCACTCTGGAGGTGTGAAGATCCTATGGAATTGATCCAGAGACTCTTTCCTTCATCTGATAACAACCTGTAATCTTGATTAATTGGGATGTCAGGTTGTAGAAAAGACATTTTAAAAGTTCCCAGCACTTTTTGCAGGTCTTCGGGGTGTATATGCGCAAAAAACCTATTCCAGTCATTACCGATGGTCCCGTCAGGTAGATCCAGAACTTTATCTACGGGTTTAGAAATATAGGATGTCAATACGTTTCCATCTTTGTCAAAGGTAGCTTTCCATATTATCGCATCCAGGGAATTGACGACCTCTTCATATTCCTTTTCCTTCTGAAGCATCATGACTTCTGCATCTTTACGTTCGAGGATTCTGGTTATCATGTCACCGGCTATCTTCAGGACATAGAGTTGTTTTTCATTCCAATTCAGTTTTGTACTTTTAGAATCAACTCCAATGAAGCCTTTAAAAGTACCATTACGTGAAAGGGGAATCATCGCAATGGATTTAATTCCCAGATTCTGGAGTACCTTTTGTAAGTACTCTTTTTCCTGTGGTATTTTATCAATGTCAGGAATATTAACGATCTGCAAATTACTCAATTGCTCAAATACAAGTTTTTTCGTGTCCCATTTCTCATTGAGTGGTATTTTTGAGATAACTCCGTCAACGTGCCATTCATGTGTTTTTATGATGTAATCTGTATTTTCGGTAGCATTGAACAGAAATATACGTTCGGCACCAATGAAATCTGCCAGGTCCTTAAGTGTTTTATTGATGTTCTCATCAATATCTTTAAAATTGCTGTTTATGAAACGGCTTGATATATGCGATATCAGAATATCCTTGTTTTTGCTTTCTTCAAGTTCGATATTTGTTCTATTTCTAGTTGTAAGGTCTTCAATAATGGCATGACATCCGTATACGAATCCATTATCGTCCTTTCGGGGAAATACCTTGAAACTTAAGAATAGGTCCTTATTAAAAACAGTTCTATATGATGTTTCTATGGAAGAATTCCTTCCGGTTGTAAGTGTTTCTTCAATAACACCTGATATACCACATTCTATCAGTGGTTGGAAAGTCAGTATATTAAACTGTTTTGTGAAATCAGTTGATGGGGAACCCAGTATATTCAAAAGAAAGTCATTTACGGCTGTTATGTTTCCTTCCCTGTCACATGAAAGTACACCAAGGGGGAGTTCATTGACCAGATTATCAAAACTATCGTGACCATTTTCAGACAGATCAGACAGGTTATCTGCATTTTTCTGATTCTTTTTTGTCATGTTTTTTGGTTTTAAGGTGCGGTAAACATGAGTATATTGAGTATGTTTTAGATACTATCAATTAACGTTTTGTATATGGGTGTATTTATAATTAATCATATTATGTAATCCCAGATTTTCAACAGCGTAAAATTTAGTTCCTCTCCAATCAGGTTCTTATTCTTTGAGTACTTAATATTTGGTGGAGTGCGGGCAGATTATTACTAATTATTGGTCTGTTCCTATAGATCTGACTTCCCTGAAATGGTGATGTAAATGGATAATAAAAAAGACACAAAGAAATATCTTGAAGAACAGTTCAAAGACATGAGGAAATACATTTCCAAGAATATAAAGGACCTGGAACTGGAAAAGGAATTCGATAAGCAGGTAAAGGATATCAATGAATATTTTGACAGCAGCATGAAGAAGTTAAAGGCAAGTATGGGTGATAAAATCCTGGAAGAGCCTGTAACTATGCCTTTGATAGGTGACAATGCACCATCCTTTACTGCTGTTAGCACAGCAGGTGAAGTCAATTTCCCCAGGGATTATAAAGGAAAATGGGTGATCTTTTTCAGCCACCCGGCAGACTTCACTCCAGTATGCACAACGGAATTCATGACCTTTGCAAGCATGCAGGATGATTTCAGGAATCTGAATGCAGAGCTGCTGGGGCTTTCCATTGACAGTATCTATGCCCACATTGCATGGCTTAGGACCATCAAAGAGAAAATAGAATACAAGGGCATGAAAGATGTGGAAATCACTTTCCCTGTCATTGCGGATCTTAAGATGGATATTGCAAAGAAGTTCGGCATGCTTCAGCCAAATGCCTCGGATAATCAGGCTGTCAGGGCAGTGTTCATGATCGACCCGAAGGCAAAGATACGGGCCATCCTGTACTATCCGCTGTCCAACGGTCGTAACATGGATGAGGTAAAGCGCCTGTTGCTTGCAATGCAGAGATCAGATGTTGATAATGTGGCCACCCCGGCCAACTGGCAGCCAGGGGATGATGTAATAATTCCACCACCCGGTTCATGCGGTACTGCCAAAGAAAGAGTAGAATCAAAAGATGAAGATATATACTGCCTTGACTGGTTCATGTGTTTTAAGAAACAGTGATTCTAGCTCTTCCCTGAACAATCTGTTTTAATATTCAAGCTGAAGGCCGGAACCTACCTCTTTCAGTTTACAGACATGTGACAGGGCTATCTTTGATCGCAGGTCAGTGCAATGGCATGCATGAACCTCCTCGGCATTGAGTTTGCAGAAATAATCCACGGTTGCACTGATCTTCGTTTCCTGCGGACAGAGTAAATGAAATCCTCCGATAACATCTGCAATTCTATCTTCATCGCAAACATTCTTTGCATATTCTATTATATTGCAGATACCTGAATGCGAGCAGCCGGTGACAATGACAAGACCTTTTTCTGTCTTAAGGGCAAGGGCGGTATCATCAGCCAGAATATCCTCCTCTTTTCCATCAATGATCATCTTGCTCTCTGTTTCATTGATCTCAAAATGAAATCTCCGGGGGATCTCCCCCAGGAATACGATATCATCTGTCAGCCACAAAGGTTCACTGCTTAATTGTATTTTGAAGGTCCGCGAGAGCTTTTCCGCACTTAGCAGGCACCCTATCTCTCCAATGTCTGCCTGGATCTTGCTGTTGAAGGCCAGCGGATGGGCAACAAGGACAGGTTCGCAATGCGAGAAGCCCTCTATCTTTGCTTCGGTGAACAACTTCACCATGGCTTCGAGTCCCCATGTGTGGTCCAGATGTCCATGAGAGAGGACTATATGATCAAGATCCAGCAGATCTATCCTCATCCTTTGTGCGTTGCGCAGAAAAGCATCGGAGTATCCTGTATCGAAAAGTATCCTTTTCCCTTTGTCTTCTATAAAGTAAGAGACTCCGGGTTCGCCAATAAAATAGCGGTCAATCAGGGTATTGTTGTCTAGTAGGACTGTGAGTTTCATAAAGTGTAATTGTAGTTAAATGATTAAAAGAGTAGCATTGAAGGATAATAACAGGTGACTCACCTGTCATTTGTTCTTCTCTTCCTCTAATGCCTTGCTGACTATCTTCATAGCGCAAAGGTCACCGCACATTGAGCAGGCATCGCTTCCGGTGTTTCTGCTGTCCCGTATGTTCTTTGCCTTCTCTCCGTCTATAGCAAGCTCGAACTGTGTGTCCCAATCGAGGTTCTTACGTGCATGTGCCATCTTGTCATCAACAGCTCTTGCACGCTCTTTCTGTCCTTCCTTTGCAAGGTCTGCTGCATGGGCTGCTATTCTGGTGACAATGGTTCCTTCGCGTATATCATCATTAGTGGGAAGTGCCAGGTGCTCGGCCGGTGTGGTCATGCAAAGGAAATCAGCTCCGCACATGCCGGCAAAAGTGCCTCCGATGGCTCCGGTTATGTGGTCGTATCCGGGGGCTATGTCTGTTACCAGCGGACCCAACAGGTAGAGGGGAGCATTGTCACAAAGGCTCTTCATTCCCTTTACGCTTAGCTCTATTTCGTCAATTGGTACGTGTCCCGGTCCTTCCACAAAGCACTGTATGTTTGCTTCTCTGGTGCGTTTCACAAGTTCACCAAGAGTTATGAATTCCATAAATGAAGGACCGTCTGAAGCATCATGGATACATCCCGGCCTCATGCCGTCTCCAAGACTGATGGCCATGTCATATTCGTAAGCTATCTCCATCAGATAATCATATTCTGAATAGAATGGGTTGTCCTCTCCGTTATGCAGCATCCATGCAAGGGTGAACGAACCACCGCGACTGACGATGTCTGTTATCCTGCTGCCCTGTTTTATCCTGTTCATGGAATCCTGGTTCACGCCTGCATGTATGGTGACAAAGTCGATACCATCTTTTGCATGCTTGCGTACTGCATTGAACATATCATCGGACGTCATATCCACAACAGTCTTCTGTGAGGCTGCTGCCTGGTATATGGGTACAGAACCGATAGGTATGTTCACAGCATCCATTATCATCTTCCTGATAATGTCAAGGTCTCCTCCGGTTGACAGGTCCATTAGTGCATCAGCACCAAAAGCTTCTGCTGTTTTTGCCTTCTCGACTTCCTCATCGATATTTATGTAGTCGCGTGAGGTTCCGATATTGGCATTTATCTTTGTGCTTAGGTATTTTCCTATACCTACGACCCTGCAGTCCCTTACAGGGTTGTTGGGAATACTTATGAGTCCCCTGGCAACACATGAACAAATGGTCTTAGCATCAATGCCTTCATCTCTAGCTACAGCCTCCATCTGGGGTGTAATCTTGCCCTTTTTAGCATCTTCCATTAATGTCATTGTAACTCCGGTATGCAGTGTCTTTAGGTGCAGATACATTCTTGCCACATATATATGTTTCACAGCACTTATTGAATATTTGAGATTATTCCGGCTCTTTATTACTTTCACCCCGCAAGCTCAATTCTTATCTAATATCAGGACATACGGATGCAGCATGTCAATTGTCGTATTCACGGAAAAGAACAAGGCAGCTTCCCAGATAGCAGGGATCTTAAGCGGAGGACATTTTAATCGTGCTTCAGTGGAAGGTGTTCCCGTGTACGACTTTAAAATGAATGGGAAAGAATGGCGGATAATGGGTCTTGCAGGCCATATCATGGGTTACGATTTCCCGGAGCAGTTCAACAACTGGCGTGAATGCGATCCTGCAATCCTGCTGGACACTGACCCTGTTAAAAATGTAACTAAAAAACCGTATGCTGCTGCCATCTCACTTCTTGCAAGTGGTGCGGAAGAAGTTGTTCTTGCCTGCGATTTTGACAGGGAAGGGGAGAATATTGGATTCGAGGCGAAGACAATTGCCGAGAAAGTAGCTTCTTTTCCGGTTAAAAGGGCCCGCTTTTCCTCGTTATCTGCCAGTGAGATCAAAAATGCTTTTGCAAATCTTGTTGAACCAGATTATAATATGGCAATGTCTGCGGAGGCCCGCCAGATACTTGACCTGAAGATGGGTGCTGCATTTACCCGTTTCATGACCCTTGCAGTCAGGGAAAAGGCCCGCACCAAGGGTGTTATTTCAATAGGTCCCTGCCAAACTCCTACATGTGGTTTTGTCTATGAAAGGGAGAAACTGATAAAGAACTTCCAGTCAAAGGACTTCTGGAAGATAGAAGCTGTTTTCGATGCAAACGGCACGGAATTTACAGGCGCTCACAGGGGCGGGCACATTTCCGAGAAAGCAAAGGCAGATGAGATATTTGCCAGGATAAAGAATTGCAGGAAAGGTCTTGTCGATAAGAAAACTGTAAAACAGGCTCTTACTAGCCCTCCATATCCGTTGAATACTACTGAGTTCCTGAAACGTGCTTCCAAATTCCTGGGTGTAAGTCCTGAAAATGCCCTTGAGATCGCAGAACAGCTCTATCTTTCAGGTTTTACAAGTTATCCAAGGACCGAGACCAACAAATATGCCGAGGATTTTGATTTCAGGTCAAAGCTGGTGGCATTCTCATCAGGCACTTATCAGAAGTATGCGCTTTCAATAATCTCTGCCGGGGAGATAAGCTGCAGGAACGGTACTAAAGATGGACATGACCATCCTCCTATCCATCCTATCAAAGCTGCTTCAAGGGATGATGTCGAGAAGAGTATCCGGATGCCGGATGCATGGAAGGTGTATGATCTAATTGCAAGACATTTCCTTGCAAATCTCATGGGACCTGCAGTATTTGAGAAGACAAGATTTGAGATCCTTGTAGGTGGGGAAATATTCGATGTCACAGGTTCTGTGCTCAAGGATGCAGGGTGGCTTGAGGTTTATCCCTTTGAAACCAAGAATGATAAACTACTGCCTGCTATTGAGGAAAAGGAGGAGGTTGGTGTTAAGGAGATTAAGAACATAAAATCTGAGACGACTCCTCCCAAAAGACTTACTGAGGCAGAGCTGCTTACTTTAATGGATAAGCATGGGATTGGTACTAAGGCAACGGCTCCAAGCCATATTGAAACTAATAAGAAAAGAGGTTATTTTGAAACAAAGGGAAAAACCATCTTAATTCTTGATACGGGTTTTACCCTGATGGATACACTTGATACAACTGTGTCAATACTTGTAAAACCAGAGATAAGGGCTCGTATAGAATCCCTGATACAGGATGTGGAAGATGGGAAAAAGACACTTGAAGGTGCTCTTGCGGAAGGGACCGGGCTTATCAAGGAGATGTATTCCCAGTTGTATTCAAGCAAGGATGCAATCGCTGCAAGGATGGCAGGTACTATCACTGACGAACAGGTAACTACGGATAAGAAGAACTTTGTGGGTACATGTCCTGAATGTGGAAGGATACTGCATATGATCAAAACCGAGAAAGGAAGGTTTGTGGGCTGTACTGGTTATCCTGGGTGCAAAAAGACATATCCTCTGCCAAAGGCAGGTGCGCTTACTGTTATGCGTTCCCAGGAATGTGGTAAGGGTGGAGTTGCTGTTCTCAAGGTCGGCAACAAATACAATTGGGCTGTTGGAATCGGTCCCTGTTTTACATGTGAGCTGGAAAAGAAATGTTTCCCTCCGGAAGTAGTTGGTCCCTGTCCGGCTTGCGACGGTTCGATGTTCCTTATATCTGTCAAAGATTCCCGTTTTCTAGGTTGTACTAACAGGTGCGGACATACACAGTCAGTCCCAAAGGGGGGCAGGCTTACGGTTCTCAGTATTCTGTGTGAGCATTGCGGCTGGCACATGCTGCGTGTTAAAGAAAAAGATAAAGATGCTGTGGAGTTCTGTGCTAATCGCCAATGTGCAGGTAGAAAGCGAATATCCGGGAGAATCAAGCAAAATTGATTTAGCATTAAATCATGTTTCCTTGATTTACTCGTATTTTTGACATAAATTTATATATGATAAAATCCATTTTAAGACTTAGAGACGAATTGTAGGCCTATTTCCTTATTACTATCTACTACAAATGGGTCATGCAAATCTACCACCTCCAATCATTCTACACAAACCAATGATCAGCTTCAATTCGTCTCTGCCTCCATATTTTAATTAAAATATCACTCCGTACTTTTCATTGTATACTATTTCACTAATATCTTTTCTGGTACTATTCTTTCCAATATCTGCAGGTTTGCCTATTGCAAGCACTGCCATAAGTTCCATAGTATCGGGACAATTGAGAATCAAGTTTACTTTATTTGAATTATTCAGTATTTCTCCCAGCCATACTGCACCAAGTTCAAGATTGCAACATGCCAGAAGCATGTTCTGTATGGATGCTCCAATGGCCTGGATGTCCTTTTTTTTATTATACATCGTATCAAGGTCAAGATAAACAGCTATCAGCAACGGTGCATTCAAAATTATATTGCTGTAGTGTGTGCAGCCTGCCAGTTCCCTCATGG
The DNA here is from genome assembly GCA_002507205.1 of Methanolobus sp. UBA32. Lineage (GTDB taxonomy): Archaea > Halobacteriota > Methanosarcinia > Methanosarcinales > Methanosarcinaceae > Methanolobus. The sequence goes on from DAZF01000078.1 coordinate 16,956, forward strand.
TTTCCTTATTTTTGATAACAATGAATTTCCATGGCTGGTTATTAAGGCCGGATGGTGCCCATCTGCCTGCTTCCAGTATGGTTCTGATATCCTCTGTATCAACTGGCTCATCAGTGAATTTTCTTATACTTCTTCTTGAAAGGATGGTATCGATTGTTCCTTGCATTTCTGGCTACCTCTGCTACATAATTTGTGATAATAATGCTCAAAAGACTATTTTATGGCTACTTATAAGTTAGGTGCATCATAAGATTGCAGTTTATAGTTAAAATTACTGTTATTTAGTTCGGGTTGAATAAACCTTATCAATCAATAGTGAGAAGGTCGTGCTATGGTCAAAAGACGAAACCTGAAAAACCGTGAGTTTGGTTATGAGCTTTCCGGTGTGGAGCATAAGCTCATATTTGACTCTGATGATATGGGTTTTGTTCGGTTTGATGGTCGAAGCAGGAATATTTTTTATCTTGACCCTTCTCCTTTTCTCCCCACGCCAAAAAGGGAGTTCTACATAATTGCTGATGGTTCTGTGCCTAAACCAAACAATAATGACCTGATCAAAGTCACATCATTTGAAATAGAGAGGGTTGTAAAGGGCACATTTGATAATCTTGTTAACATTGATGTTCGGTATGTGCATGCATGGGAAAAAACAGATCCAAAAAAAATCCTTCACAGAAAGGTAATGGATCAGGAAGAGTACGTTAATTTCTTCAAGCATCCTTTTAATGGGGCAGATGAAAATGTTGATGGTATTTCCCAGTGTCTTGCAATGTGTTCTGTTTCATCAAATGCGATTGGTATCAATGAAAAAGGTGGCATTGATTCTGGTATAATTGCAAAGAAAAGTGGATGGGATTCTTTTCTTTCTTTACAGAAATTAGTTCCCGGGGAGTTTAAAAGTGCAAAGTCACCTTATTTTTACAGTTCTTCCGAAGTTGAAAAGAAAATAAATCCGTTAGGTAGTATGGAAGTAAACCTTTCAATATTAATGCCAAAAGAAACATTCGTGCATGTGCCTATAGTTTTTGATGCTGAAATGCGTCCAAAGTCCGCTTATTCTGCAGATGTATCTTTTGAGATTCCCTTTGTAAGGGCACATCTTCTGGATGCTTTGATGTTTCAACCGGAAATCACACAAAAAGCAGAAAAATGCTTGACTGATCGAATATATGAAATGACCGAAACATTCACAAACTCTTCCAATTTTATATACAAGCAGGACCTTGGTGATGCTGCCCCTAAACTGGGTTCAAGTATTGCCCGAATGAACTTCAGCAATGAAGTTTCCGTTGCCAATGTACGTGAAGGCTTTGATATCTGGATGGATATGTTTTCACATGCTTCTAAGTTTCAGAAATCCAATCTATCTCTAAGTGATATATTCCGTTTACCTAAAGAAGCAGCGCAACTGTATCTGCAACTAGAGGATAATTTTGGTATTGATGTGGTAATCTCCATGAAGGATGTTGAAACAATGTCTTTGCTTACTCCTTTTGAGTTATCGAATGCTATTGCTGCTTTGAGGAGTGCAGGTGCACTATATTCTCCGAGAATTGATTTTATTAAATTACTGGCATTTAAAATATAACCGGGTATGGGCTACGATGAACGAAGATATTATTGATCTCGATAAAAAGGCAACCAGATTAGGTTATGAACTTATGGCTCTCGAAGATGAATTAGATATTATTATCGAAGGCATAGAAAATGCGATTTATGTAGGTGAAAAAGCAGAATTGATACGCCAAAAAGGCAGGCTCGAGTGTGAGATTGCAGATATTAAAGATGAAAGGTACAGGCTTAATGAAAGATTGATCAATTCATTCTGATCGAGAAGAATATTGATGACACTTGTATCCGAATTTATAGAAATAATAAAAAAAGATTGTGTAGACCAAAAGGTCTACTTTTCGTTCAATTCGCTGTTAAGCCAGGGCATCTTAGCTCTGATCTGCTTACCGATGACTTCGAGAGGATGTTCCCTGTCCTGTCTTTCCATTGCGGTAAGGACTGGCCTGTTTGCCTTGCCTTCAAGTACGAACTCACGAGCGAACTCACCGTTCTGTATTCTCTCAAGTGCTTCGTACATGGCTTCTCTGGAAAGCTCGTTGATGACCTTAGGACCAACTGTCATTCCGCCGTATTCTGCAGTATTGGATACTGAGTACCACATCTTGTCAAGGCCGCCCTCGTGGATGAGGTCAACGATGAGCTTAAGTTCGTGGCATGTCTCAAAGTATGCCATCTCAGGCTGGTAACCTGCTTCTACAAGTACTTCGAATGAAGTCTTGATAAGGGAGGCGACTCCGCCACAAAGGTCTACCTGCTCTCCGAAAAGATCGGTTTCGGTTTCCTCGCGGAATGATGTCTCGTATACTCCAGCGCGTGTACATCCTACTCCCATTGCGTGTGCAAGGGCCAGGTTCTTTGCGTTGCCGGTTGCATCCTGGTAGACTGCGATAAGTCCAGGTACGCCTGCTCCGTCCCTGAATGTCCTTCTGACGAGGTGACCCGGGCTCTTTGGAGCTACCATGTAGACATCGATGTCCTTCTGTGGGATGATCTGGTTGTAGTGGATGTTGAATCCATGTGAGAATACGATTGCATTACCTGCTTCAAGTCCTGGCTCGATCTCGCTGTAGTAAACCTGTGATTGTACTTCATCAGGAAGGAGTATCTGGATTACATCAGCCATCTTTGCAGCAGCTGCAACAGTCATGACCTTAAGTCCATCTTCTTCTGCCTGTTTCCAGCGTCTGCTGCCTTCTCTAAGGCCGACGGTCACATCAAGTCCTGAATCATGCAGGTTCTGTGCCTGTGCATGTCCCTGGCTTCCGTAACCCATCACTGCGATCTTTTTACCTTTCAGTAAGCTAAGGTCTGCATCGTTATCATAATACATTTCTGCCATTGTATGTACCTCTTTGATTGAAATATCTATAAGTGTTTGAATAATTAAGAATTCTTCTGTCCTCTTCGCAGGGCAACTTTTCCGGTCCTTACCATTTCCTTGATCCCGAATGGCTTGAGTAACTGTTCGATGGCAGTTATCTTGCCTTCGTCACCTGTAACTTCAATGATCATGGATTTTGAACCGACATCGATGATGCGGGCACGGAATATATCTGCTATCTGCATTATCTCGGAACGGGTGGCGACTTCAGAGTTTACCTTTATGAGTGCCAGTTCCCTGTCAACAGACTCTTCTGATTTGAGATCACTTACCCTGATGACATCAATGAGTTTGTTGAGTTGTTTTGTGACCTGTTCAAGGACGTCATCATCTCCCATTACCACGATGGTCATGCGGGAAATGGTGGGGTCGTCAGTAACTCCTACTGTAAGGCTGTCAATATTATAACCTCTTCTTGAGAACATGCCTGCGACTCTTGAGAGTACTCCATATTTGTTCTCAACCAGAACTGCAAGTGTGTGTCTCATTCTTTCCTCTCCAGATCAAGTATCTCGTTAATCGCAGCACCTGCCGGTACCATTGGTGAGACGTTCTCCTCACATTCAACAACAAAGTCAATGACCGTCGGTCTTCCTGATGCAATGGCTTTCTCGATCGCAGGACGGACCTCTTCACGTTTGGTGGCTCTAAGTCCCAATGCACCGTAGGCTTCTGCAAGTTTTACAAAGTCAACACTGTTCTGTATGCAGGTTGAGGAATACCTCTTATCGTGGAACAGTTCCTGCCACTGCCTGACCATTCCAAGGTAACCGTTATTGAAGATCGCTACTATTACAGGCACATTTTCCTGGACTGCTGTTGCCAGTTCCTGTGAGTTCATCTGGAATGAACCGTCACCTGCAATGTCAAAGACTATTTTATCAGGTCTTGCTATTTTGGCACCGATGGATGCGGGGAATCCGTAACCCATGGTTCCAAGTCCGCCTGATGTGATGAAGGTCCTTGGCTCGCTGAATCTGAAATACTGGGCAGCCCACATCTGGTGCTGTCCTACTTCGGTAACTATAATGGCATCCTTGCATGCTTCGCTTATCTGCTCGATGATGTACTGGGGTTTGATCCCATCGCCAGTTGCAGGCTCTACGTAGTAGAGGGGATTATCTTTCTTCCAGTGGTCTATCCTCTTGATCCATGCTTCGGATTGTGATGATGATGCGTATTTCAAAAGCTTTTGCAGTATCCACTTTGCATCTCCGACAATTGGTATGTCTACCTTTATGTTCTTTGATATCTCTGCAGGGTCGATATCTATATGGATTATCTTTGCATTGGATGCAAATGCCTTGAGCTTGCCTGTTACCCTGTCATCGAACCTTGCTCCCACTGCGATCAAAAGGTCTGATTCCTGAATGGCATAGTTGGCATACTTGGTTCCATGCATACCGGGCATTCCCAAAAACAGTGGGTGTTCCACGGGGAATCCGCCCATTCCTGTAAGGGTTGTTGTTACTGGTGCATTGATCTTCTCTGCAAATTCACGAAGTTCTTTGCTTGCTTCTGAACTGATGACTCCGCCACCTGCATAGATGACCGGATTCTTTGATCTTCCTATCTCTGAAGCTGCTTTTTTTATCTGCTGGAGATTGCCCTGATATGTGGGTTTGTATCCTCGCAGGGTTACTTTATCAGGATAATAGAAATCAATTTCCTGGACTGTGATATCCTTTGGAAGGTCTATGAGTACAGGTCCCTGTCTGCCAGTGGATGCTATATGGAATGCTTCTTTGATTATTCTTGGAAGATCGTTTGCATCCTGTACAAGGTAATTATGCTTGGTAATTGGCATTGTGATGCCGGTAATGTTCGCTTCCTGGAAAGCGTCATTTCCAAGCAGGCTACTTGGCACCTGTCCGGTAAAGACTACCATTGGTATGGAGTCCATGTATGCATTTGCAATGCCTGTTACAAGGTTTGTTGCACCGGGTCCTGAAGTTGCCAGACAGACTCCTGTCTTTCCGGTTGCCCTTGCATATCCTTCAGCTGCATGGGCTGCAGCCTGTTCGTGGCGGACTAGTATATGACGGATGTCCGCATCATAAAGTTCATCGTATATGGGGAGCAGCACGCCTCCCGGATACCCGAAGATGGTATCAACACCTTCTCTGTACAGGCACTCGATGAAGGCTCTTGCACCTGTCATTTTTTCCGTCGATTCAGTCATATAAAACCTCTAAATATTATAGTTAAATTGGTAGTTAAACTGGTAAATCAAATTTTCAAATCAAATCTGCGTGTAAATTGCCAGTATCTATCTTAAAAGTTTCTGACAATCTAACACACTTCAGATAAGGCGGTTTATTCCATTAAGGACTGCTTCCACAGAAGCCATTACTATATCTGTGCGTGATCCTCTGGATGTAACCATCTTTCCGTTCTTTGAGAGTTTCACCAATACCTCTACAAGAGCATCGGTTCCTCCGCTGATAGCATCTACGTGATATTCTTCAAGCTGCACATCTGCAATGCCTGATATGCCCTTTTTGATACTTGCAAGTGTTGCATCCACAGGTCCGTCTCCGGTAGCTGCCTCTACAACTTCCTTTCCGTCTACCATGAGCTTGACAGAAGCGGTTGGGGTCACTTTGTTACCTGACACGACCGTAAACTCTTCAAGGTGGACTCTTGCTTCTCTCTGGATGTTGAGCACTGTTTCAGTAATTGACTGCAGGTCTGCATCGGTGACTTTCTTACCATGGTCTCCAAGTTCCTTGACACGGTTAAGGATCTCATGCAGTTGTGGATCGTCTACCTCGAATCCCATTTCTTTGACTGCCAGTGTAACCGAGCTTTTGCCTGCATGCTTTCCAAGCACGATCTTTCTTTCCCTGCCAAGCACTTCAGGTTTTATCGGTTCATATGTGCTTGTATCTGCCAGCAGGCCGTGTACGTGGATACCAGCTTCATGGGTGAATGCATTGCCGCCGATAAGCGATTTGTTTGGTGCCACAGGCAATCCTGTAAGCCTGCTTACAAGTCTTGAGGTCTTGAAGATCTCTTTTGTATTGATTCCGGTCTTACATTTGTATAACCATTCAATGGTCATCACAACTTCTTCCAGGGCTGTGTTGCCGGCTCTTTCGCCAATGCCGTTTATCGTCACATGGGCCTGTTGTGCGCCTGCCCTTAAGGCTGCTATGGTATTGGCTGTCCCAAGACCAAAGTCATTATGGCAGTGAATACTTACCGGTGCCTTTACTGCAGAGCATATGTCGCTGAAAACGACTTCTGTCTTTTCAGGAACAAGTAATCCTACGGTGTCACAGAAGCATAATCTGTCAGCTCCTGCTTCAACTCCGTCATTGTATAATGATTTCAGGAACTCAACGTCTGCTCTTGAAGCATCTTCTCCGCTAAGTTCTACAATAAGGCCGTGGTCCTTTGCGTATTCTGTCACGTCCACAGCCATCTGCCTTACGGTTTCCCTGTCTTTCTTAAGCTTTACATTGATGTGAAGATCTGATACGGGAGCTACAAGGTGAATTGAATCAACATCACATGCCAGTGCATAGTCTACATCTGGCTTCATGATCCTGCAGTAGCTGCATATCTCTGCGTTGAGTCCTTCAGCAACCACGGCTCTTATGGACTCGCGCTCACCTTCGGAGGTGATGGCTGAGCCTGCCTCGATCACATTTACGCCAAGTTCATCAAGCTTTGTAGCAATCGCTACCTTATCCTTACTGGTAAGTGCTACACCTGGTGTCTGTTCGCCATCTCTAAGAGTTGTGTCTAAAAACCGGACATTTTCGAATAATACAATCCCTCACAATATTTGTCTGCTACTTAGTAGCAACAGCTAAGAGGGATACACTGAAGTGCTATATATGTATAACGATTAATTTATCATGATTCATCATGGGGCTGCCAGGTTATTTCCTGAAACTCAGTTCATAGTACAATCTATTTTTTGAATGATTTGGGATGAATTCACATAAGGTAAGTGAAAATAGATGGTTGAATGAACTGTTATTGAATTCAGTCCAATGCTACGAAATACATTATTTCTGTAATAAGAACAATGGACTGTGCCGCCTTCGGCGTGGTGGTTGCATTGTTTTGATAGTCCATCACGGAAAAAAGTAAGGGGAGATCATCTCCCGGTTTAGAAATAGTCGTTGACGCTGAGAACTGCCTTTGCTACGAGGTCTGAGCAGTGCTTCAGGTCTGCAAGGTCCAGAACTTCCACAGGTGAGTGTATGTATCTTGTTGCAACACTCAGGACTGTGGATGGTATGCCCTCTCTTGTAAGGTGAATTGCTGTTGCATC